>NZ_JBVVQS010000001.1:0-205 GCF_055811575.1 Mesorhizobium sp. WSM4815
CCTCCGACCTCACGCTTATCAAGCGCGCGCTCTAACCAACTGAGCTACAAGCCCTAAGCCCCAAGCGCAGATGGTAGCCAGCTTTCGAGGCAGAGCCTCGCAAGGCCGCCAAATCCAACTAAAACCGGCGGCCGTCGCGGCTCGTGCCGCGCCCTCGCGGAGCGCCCGCACCCAAAGGGTGCGATGCGGCGCGCGAGCGCAAGTC
>NZ_JBVVQS010000002.1:0-209 GCF_055811575.1 Mesorhizobium sp. WSM4815
TCCTGCTCGGCGGCGGGCTGCTCCTTGGCCTTCGGCTTCTCAGGCTTGGCCGCCTGTTCGGGCTCGGCCTGCTCCTGTTCGGCGGCGGGCCGCTCCTCGGCCTTCGGCTTCTCAGGCTTGGCCGCCTTTTCCGGCTCGGCCTGCTCCTGCTCGGCGGCGGGCTGCTCCTTGGCCTTCGGCTTCTCAGGCTTGGCCGCCTGTTCGGGCTC
>NZ_JBVVQS010000003.1:0-213 GCF_055811575.1 Mesorhizobium sp. WSM4815
GATCGACCAATTGACTGAGCCGGCGGCACGCTGAAGTATTGCCTCTGTTCCAGCACGGCTGGTTGAAACTGCGATGACATATCCGATCCAGTCCCGGTAGTCGCCCTTCCTGACGATAGGCATCTTGGGTTTAGCGTACAGTTTGACCTCGACGACGCCCGGCAAAGCAGCCGCCCGACTGCCGCCCTCTATCCAATCGAGGATGCCATCACG
>NZ_JBVVQS010000004.1:0-223 GCF_055811575.1 Mesorhizobium sp. WSM4815
GGCGGCGGTTGACGCACCGTCTGTCGCCGCCTTGGCGGGAGCAGCGACTTTGGCAATCAATGCTGCCACTTTGGTTTTCGCTGCCGGATCGGCGAATGCCGCCGCGGTGGACGGCTTGTCTGCTTTTTCAGCCTGGCCCGCCGTCTGGCCGCCCCCCGTCTGGCCGGATGTGGTCTTCGGTCCCGATCCTGTCCAGCGAGGATCATTGGGCGCCAGCGCCGCT
>NZ_JBVVQS010000005.1:0-225 GCF_055811575.1 Mesorhizobium sp. WSM4815
AGGGGCCGTAGCTCAGCTGGGAGAGCGCCTGCTTTGCAAGCAGGATGTCGTCGGTTCGATCCCGTCCGGCTCCACCATTACCTTGGTGTTGAGTAGAGATGTGAAACCGGTTGCAAAAGTCATTCGTTTTAAGAGTTTGCGGCGAGCATCTAGCTCTCCGCCTGTTCTGTTTGACATCGTAAAGAGAAGATTTGTTCGAACTTCATAGCCCGCAAGGGGTGTGAT
>NZ_JBVVQS010000006.1:0-230 GCF_055811575.1 Mesorhizobium sp. WSM4815
GTGTCAGCGCCGGGGACGACAGTGAGCAAGCCCGTTGCGACATCGCGCTGGCGTTCCAGCAGGCCGTGGTGGAGACTTTGACCATCAAGTGCAAGCGTGCCCTGAAACAGGCCGGCATGAAGCGCCTGGTGATCGCCGGTGGCGTCAGCGCCAACAAGGCGTTGCGCAGTTCATTGGAAAAGATGCTTGGTGATATGAAGGGTGATGTGTTCTACGCCCGCCCTGAGTTC
>NZ_JBVVQS010000007.1:0-233 GCF_055811575.1 Mesorhizobium sp. WSM4815
CGCCCGGGCCCGGGTTTTTGGCAACCCCCCCCCCCCCCCCCGCAGAAAAAAAAAAAAAGCGACCCGGCCACAAACAACAAAGGGCGGGCGCCCCCCCCCCCCCCCCAAAAAAAAAAAAAAAAAAAAAAATAAAAAAAAAAAAAAAAAAAACCCCCCCCCCCCCCCCCAAGACCATTAAAAAGCGCCGATGAAAAGCCCGGCAGGCGGCGCCCGCCGCCCGCAAGAAAAAAAAT
>NZ_JBVVQS010000008.1:0-236 GCF_055811575.1 Mesorhizobium sp. WSM4815
CGCCTCGGCAAAGCCGTCCTGCTCGTTGCTCGCAGTGACATGCGTGGCCTCGTCCTTGACGTTGTCGGCGGCGTTGCCCATCGCGATCGAGGTGCCGCTGACGCGGAACATCGCGAGATCGTTCTGCATATCGCCGATGGTGGCAACCGCGTCGGTCGAGATGCCCAAGCGCTGGGCCATGGCCTGCACGAACGTGCCCTTGTTGAAGCCGGGCGGGGTAACGTCGAGATAATAGG
>NZ_JBVVQS010000009.1:0-237 GCF_055811575.1 Mesorhizobium sp. WSM4815
GTGGTGTGGTGTTGTTTTTTTTTTTTTTTTTTTTTTTTTTGTTTGTTTTTGTTGTTTTTTGCTTGTTTTTTTTTTTTTTGTGTTTTTTTTTTTTTTTTTTTTTTTTGTTTTTTTTTTTTTTTTTTTTTTTTTTGGGGGGGGGGGGGGGGGGGTGGGGGGGGGTTTTTTTGTTTTTTTTGGTGGGTGTGTTTGTTTGGTTGGGGGGGTGTTTTGGGGTTTTTTTTTTTCAATTTACCC
>NZ_JBVVQS010000010.1:0-239 GCF_055811575.1 Mesorhizobium sp. WSM4815
GGGTTCGACCGAAACCGTGGCCCAGTTCGGCGCGGGCCTTGGCCTGGTTCAGGCGCGCATAGATTTCGGAGATGGACTCGATGATCCGGGTGCGCTGGGTGGCGTCGTCGATCTGCAGCGAGGCCATCAGCCCAGACAACATGTCCAAGTCGGCGGCCATGGCCTGCAGGGCCTTCAGCGGCTCGCTCAACTGGGCCACGGTCTGGGCTTTCTGTGCGTCGCCATCAAGACCTTCCAGG
>NZ_JBVVQS010000011.1:0-240 GCF_055811575.1 Mesorhizobium sp. WSM4815
GAAGTAGATCATGTGAACCACGATCTGCACCATGGCCATGGCAACGATAATCGCGATGGTCCAGTTCTTGTTCTCGATCGCACCGGTCATCACCAGATAGAACGGGATGGCGGTGAGAATGACCGAGAGGATAAAGCCGGTCATGTAGGACTTGAACGAGCCATGATCGCGGCCATCGTCGTGACCATGCGCGTGATCGTCGTGACCGTGGCCAGCGTGTGCGTCAGCGCTCATCGCACG
>NZ_JBVVQS010000012.1:0-242 GCF_055811575.1 Mesorhizobium sp. WSM4815
GGACTGGCCCGGCTCGGTGATTGCGCAGGCGCGGGACAGGGCGGTTCATCTGGCCCACGACGCCGCTGCTCGGTCGCGATAGGGCGGTCGGGGGACCGCCGTTTTCGGAGCCTGGTGGTGTTCGTGCCCAGCTTGCCTTCATGTCGTTCCAGGTGGGTCAAATCCAGCCACTAGGCTACGCCGTCCGGTGGCTCGCCACGTGAGCCCGCAACGGGTTGGCGGATTTGATCGCGGGCAGGTAT
>NZ_JBVVQS010000013.1:0-248 GCF_055811575.1 Mesorhizobium sp. WSM4815
TTCTGCGGCAATGGTGGAGGGTCGGACGCCAGCAGGGCGTCATGCATCGCGACGGCTGGCTGTTTCCGGGGCAGCATGCGATGAAGCCGATCAGCACCCGCCAGCTCTATCGCGTGGTCGTCGAGGCAGCGCAGGCGGCCGACATCGCCAAGCGGGTCGGGCCGCACACGCTGCGCCACAGCTTCGCCACCCACCTGCTGGAGGACGGCACCGACATCCGGATCATCCAGGTCCTGCTCGGGCACGCC
>NZ_JBVVQS010000014.1:0-249 GCF_055811575.1 Mesorhizobium sp. WSM4815
GTACCGGTCGACCATGCTCGGCCTCGACAGGCTGGCCGTAGAGATCACCGCACGCACCCAGCGCGGCTCGCTGGCCCAGTACGTCGGCACGATCCTGGTCGTCGTGACCACAGCCATCTTCATCACGCTCTCCGGCGTCCGGGTCTGGCCGGCCGTACGGCTGGCGGACAACTGGGGCCAGGTGGCGGTCGGCCTGCTCATGGCAGCAGCGGCCGTCCTCGTTGCCACGTCCCGCGGCCGCCTCAGGGC
>NZ_JBVVQS010000015.1:0-250 GCF_055811575.1 Mesorhizobium sp. WSM4815
TTCCGTTGTCGTCGCTTCTCCGGCAGACGATGCACCGCTGATGCGCCTGCGTGCGGCGATGTACTGCACGCGCATCGCCGAATATTTTCGCGACAAGGGCAAGAACGTCCTGTTGCTGATGGACTCGCTCACGCGTTTCGCCCAGGCCCAGCGCGAAATCGCCCTGGCCATCGGTGAACCGCCCGCGACCAAGGGTTACCCGCCATCGGTGTTCGCCAAGCTGCCCAAGCTGGTGGAGCGTGCCGGTAAT
>NZ_JBVVQS010000016.1:0-257 GCF_055811575.1 Mesorhizobium sp. WSM4815
CGGCCCGGTAGGCGGGCCCCGCGCTGCGGAAGATGTCGGCAACCTCGATCGAGGCGCGCACGCTCAGCCGTCGGGTGAGATCTCTTCCGGCTTGAAGAGGCCAAGCTTGTCGAGCGGGCTCGTGACGGTGCGCACCGTGCGGGTTGCAACCTTGGTGTAGAAGGCGGTGCTATTTAGCTTGGCGTGCCCGAGCAGGACCTGGATGATCCGGATGTCGGTGCCGTCCTCCAGCAGGTGGGTGGCGAAGCTGTGGCGCA
>NZ_JBVVQS010000017.1:0-261 GCF_055811575.1 Mesorhizobium sp. WSM4815
CTGCTGCGGTGCAGGACCTTTGATCGCGGAGGGACAGCGCCCCCCACAGTTGGGGGGCCCGATAAAAAAAACCCCCCCCCCCACCCCCCCCGGGGGGGGGGGGGGGGGGGGGGGGGGGGGGGGGGGGGTTGTGGTGGGGGGGGGGGGGGGGGGCGCGCCCGGGGGGGGGGGGGGGGGGGGGGCCGCGGCCCCCCCCGCCGGGGGGGGGGGGGGGGGGGGTGGGGGGGGGGGGGGCGGGCGCGGGGGGGGGGGGGGGGGGGG
>NZ_JBVVQS010000018.1:0-263 GCF_055811575.1 Mesorhizobium sp. WSM4815
GGTCGCGTGACAAGGCTGAAAAATTTTCGGTCTGGTACCGCGCCGAGCACGATGTCAACGATTGGCTAACGCTGCGTCAGATGACCCGCTGGGACCAGTCACACAAGGACCGCTACGTGGTCGACCTGCGCACCCTCGGCGCCGACGGCCGTACGTTGGAGCGCCGTGCCACAGACGGCGATGAGCGAGTCCAGACGCTGGACATGCAATTTGAAGCCATCGCTCGTTTCGCCACGGGCGGACTCAAACACACTGCACTGGCC
>NZ_JBVVQS010000019.1:0-266 GCF_055811575.1 Mesorhizobium sp. WSM4815
GGCGCGGCGGCGCGGACATGGCTCGCCGAGCGCGAAGCCGACCTGCTGCCGGTCGGATACTTCCATGTCGTGTTCACTCTGCCCGCCGAGGTCGCCGACGTCGCGTTCCACAACAAGGCGCTGGTCTACGATCTGCTGTTCAAGGCGGCATCGAAGACGATGCTGACGATCGCGGCCGATCGCAGGCACCTCGGCGCGCGCATCGGCATCACCGCCGTGCTCCACACATGGGGCTCGGCGCTAACGCACCATCCGCATGTCCACAT
>NZ_JBVVQS010000020.1:0-268 GCF_055811575.1 Mesorhizobium sp. WSM4815
GGGTGATGCCGTTCATCGCCGCGGCCATGCCGTGCTCGCGGATGCCGTAGCGGACATAGCGGCCCTTGGGCGTCCGGGGCGTGAAGTCCTCGGCCGCCTTGGTGCGGGTGTTGTTGGAGGGGGTCAGGTCGGCCGAGCCCATCACCAGCTCCGGCATGACCGGGGTGATGGCCTCGAGCGCCAGCTCCGAGGCCTTGCGGGTGGCGACCGCCTGCGGCGCGGCAATCAGCGCCTTCTTGTGGGCGAGGATCGCCTTGCCGAGCTTGGC
>NZ_JBVVQS010000021.1:0-271 GCF_055811575.1 Mesorhizobium sp. WSM4815
GGCGGGGGGGGGGGGCGCCCCCCCCCCCCCCCGGGCGGGGGGGGGGGGGGCGCCCCCCCCCCCCCCCGCGGCGGCCCCCCCCCCCCCCCCCCCCCGGGGGGGGGGGGGGCGGGGGGGGCCCCCCCCCCCCCCCCCCCCCGCCCCCCCCCCCCCCCCCCCCCCCCCCCCGGCCGCGCCCCGCCCCCCGCCCCCCCGCCCCCCCCACCCCCCCCCCGCCGCGGCCCCCCGTTTTCGCCCGGAGCATTGGATGGGGAAGTGTCGGTCATAAGGC
>NZ_JBVVQS010000022.1:0-274 GCF_055811575.1 Mesorhizobium sp. WSM4815
GCATTGCGCCAATGTCAGTCCAGGATGGCGGATCAGCGCGAGCTGCACCGCAAACCCTAAACGATTGCGCTCTTCCCGCCGGACCTCGATGAGGCTGAGGTCCCTTCGATCGAAGGTGTATAGGCGCGCCAGCGCGTCACACTCGACCGGAACTCCAAACAGGTTACGCCGCTCCTCGGCGCTCAGCAGGTCTCTCCGCCCCATGGCCGCCTCCGACCGTCCACAGAACCCTATTGAGGATCATGGACAGTCCGACGTAAAGGGACGTATTTTG
>NZ_JBVVQS010000023.1:0-247 GCF_055811575.1 Mesorhizobium sp. WSM4815
CCCGGGGGCCCCGTATTTGTTAAAAACACACCGGGAGGGGAGTAGGGGAGTAGGGCAGTAGGGGAGTAGGGGAGTAGGGGAATAAGGGAGTAAGAATAAGGCAGCAAGAAAGGCCGGTTGCGGCTCGCAGCAAGCGCTATCCCTACTGCCCTACTGCCCTACTGCCCTATTCCCCTACTGCCCTACTGCCCTACTGCCCTATTCCCCTACTGCCCTACTCCCCTACTCCCCTATCTTATACAAATCT
>NZ_JBVVQS010000024.1:0-299 GCF_055811575.1 Mesorhizobium sp. WSM4815
GCCTTAACCGCCGCCAAGATCCAGGACGTCGATGCGGTCGAGCAAAGGCGCGAGGCGCCGTTTCGTGGCAGCATGCCCACGTTGCGATAATTGCTTGCGTGTAACGCGGCCGACCGTGGAGGGATGGACGTCGAACAGGCGGGTCGGCCTCGGACGCGCTCGCTGGCATTGGTCGCTCTTCGCCATTTGTCTTCGTATTGCGCTCAGCTGAGTTCTTGGGCTAGTCCGATGAGGAGCCCTTCAGGCCCACGGATGTAGCAGAGCCGATACGCGTCTTTATACTGGACTACTTCGCCTTC
>NZ_JBVVQS010000025.1:0-315 GCF_055811575.1 Mesorhizobium sp. WSM4815
GTGAACACGACATGGAAGTATCCGACCGGCAGCAGGTCGGCTTCGCGCTCGGCGAGCCATGTCCGCGCCGCCGCGCCTTGGCACTTCGGGCAGTGCCGGTTGCGGCAGGAGTTGTAGGCGATGCGCCAGTGGCCGCAGTCCTCGCAGGCCTCGACGTGACCGCCAAGGGCCGCGGTGCGGCAGAGTTCGATCGCCGACATGACCTTGAGCTGGATAATGCTCAGATGGCCGGCATGAACGGCCCGGTAGGCGGGCCCCGCGCTGCGGAAGATGTCGGCAACCTCGATCGAGGCGCGCACGCTCAGCCGTCGGGTG
>NZ_JBVVQS010000026.1:0-315 GCF_055811575.1 Mesorhizobium sp. WSM4815
GTGAACACGACATGGAAGTATCCGACCGGCAGCAGGTCGGCTTCGCGCTCGGCGAGCCATGTCCGCGCCGCCGCGCCCTGGCACTTCGGGCAGTGCCGGTTGCGGCAGGAGTTGTAGGCGATGCGCCAGTGGCCGCAGTCCTCGCAGGCCTCCACGTGACCGCCAAGGGCCGCGGTGCGGCAGAGTTCGATCGCCGACATGACCTTGAGCTGCTGCAGTGTCAGGTGCCCTGCATGGGCGGCCCGGTAGGCGGGCCCCGCGCTGCGGAAGATGTCGGCAACCTCGATCGAGGCGCGCACGCTCAGCCGTCGGGTG
>NZ_JBVVQS010000027.1:0-320 GCF_055811575.1 Mesorhizobium sp. WSM4815
CCGGAAGGCTCGGTCTACATCACCGGCGGGGCCGAGCCGGAAGACGGCGACGGCCCCGCCGATCCCAGCGATTTCGAGCCCGACTGGCCGCTGTTCGAAGAGGTGATCTGGCCGGTGCTGGCAACCCGCATTCCCGCCTTCGAGGCGATCAAGCCGACGCGCGCCTGGGCCGGCCATTACGACTACAACACGCTCGACCAGAACGCGGTGATCGGCCCGCATCCGCAAGTGGAAAATTTTCTCTTCGCCAACGGTTTTTCCGGCCACGGCCTGCAGCAGGCGCCGGCGGTCGGCAAGGCGCTGGCCGAGCTGATCGTGCA
>NZ_JBVVQS010000028.1:0-329 GCF_055811575.1 Mesorhizobium sp. WSM4815
TCGAGGCCGACGTCAAAACCTTCGGTCATGCCGAGCGCCGGCATGATATCGCGCAGCTTTTCCTTCGACGCGTCGACGACATGCTGGACGCCGAGTTTTTTCGCCAGCGCCAGCCGCACCGGGTTGATGTCGGTGATGACCACCTTTCGCGCGCCGACGCACTGCGCCACCAGCGCAGCCATGATGCCGATCGGCCCGGCGCCGGTGACCAGCACGTCCTCGCCGACCAGATCAAAGGACAGTGCGGTGTGGACCGCATTGCCCAGCGGATCGAAGATTGCGGCGATCTCGTCGGGCACGTCGTCGGGGATCGGCACGACGTTGTGCTG
>NZ_JBVVQS010000029.1:0-373 GCF_055811575.1 Mesorhizobium sp. WSM4815
GGTGACGTTGGCGTGTCCGCCGCGCAGCCCCCGTGTTTAGCGGAGCGGCGGACATGGCGGCCGCGTCTCAGGCGGCCAGTGCCCTCAGGTTCTCCTTCTTGTGCTCGCGCAGATGATCCATGTTGAGGTAGCGGGTCGCCTCGAGCCAGTTCTCGTGGATCTCCACCGCCAATGCCCGAACCAGCCGCAGACAGCTCTGCGGGTTGGGGAAGATGCGGACGACCAGGGTGCGCCGCTTGATCTCCTGGTTCAGCCGCTCCAGCATGTTCGTCGACTTCATGTGCTTGTGATGCGGCAGCGGCAGCCGATAGAAGCTCAGCGTCTCCTCGATGTTGTTCTCCACCCAATCCACCAGCTTCGGGTATTTGGCCTG
>NZ_JBVVQS010000030.1:0-390 GCF_055811575.1 Mesorhizobium sp. WSM4815
CCGCAGCAGCTGCAAAAGTTCCTTTGGCTGGGAGCTTCGGGCGGATCTCAGACAGGACCCAAGTCTCACTGTTCGCGCAACAGACTGGACATCGCACCATCCGGAACCGCGGCTGCCCGTAGTCGTTGCTCACTGTGAGTTCACGGGAGGAGCCCATGGAAAATAGCGTCCACCAAGCCCACTGGTTACTCGCTCCGGTCTTCCCCGTCTCCATCGCGTTCCTGGCAATTGGAATGGTCGTTAGCTAGGGAAGGCGCAGCAAGAGACCACCGCCATTCCTCGATTTGCGGGTGGTCCTGACCACGTCCGCCTTGGCGGGGCCTGTCAGCGGTTCCAAGGTGGCGAGGGCGGGCATCACCTCACATCAGATCTTCAGCAACTCCGTCGAAT
>NZ_JBVVQS010000031.1:0-411 GCF_055811575.1 Mesorhizobium sp. WSM4815
TCGACTGGGAGGGCCGGCGCCAGGTGCTCGGTGTCGAACTGGCCAACCGGGAAAGCCATTCGAGCTGGCGCGCGTTCGTGGCAGGGCTCAAGCAGCGCGGGCTCGCCGGCGTCGAGTTTGTCGTCTCCGACGACCATCCGGGGCTCAGGGCAGCGATCCGGGAAGTCCTGCCCGAGGCAGTCTGGCAGCGCTGTTACGTGCACTTCCTCAGAAACGCGCTCGATTATGTGCCGCGCAAGGTCGATGACGACTGCCTGATGGAGCTCAGATGGTTCTATGACCGGCGCGACCTAGCCGAGGTCAAGCGCGACCTGGCGCAGTGGATCGCCAAATGGCAGGCCAAATACCCGAAGCTGGTGGATTGGGTGGAGAACAACATCGAGGAGACGCTGAGCTTCTATCGGCTGCCGC
>NZ_JBVVQS010000032.1:0-416 GCF_055811575.1 Mesorhizobium sp. WSM4815
ATGTCGGCGGCCTGTGCCGCCTCGACGACGATGCGGTGAAGGTGCCGGGTGCTGATCGGCTTCATCGGATGCTGCCCGGGAAACAGCCAGCCATCGCGGTGCATGACACCCTGTTGCCGCCCGACCTTCCACCACTGGCGCAACAGCGTAAGCAGGTCGGCCGACAGCATGGCATTGCGGTATCGTCCGCCCTTGCCACGCTCGATACGCAGCAGCATGCGCTCGCTGTCGATATCGGCGACCTTCAGTGTCGAAACCTCGGCGACGCGAAGCCCTGAGCCATAGGCGACCGACAGCGCGGCCTGATGCTTGAGGCAGGTGGTGGCGTTGAGAAGCCGGGCGACCTCGTCTCGGCTTAGGACCACGGGTAGCTTGCGCGGGTGCGCCAGCCGGACGAGCCTGCGCGCCAGATCCGG
>NZ_JBVVQS010000033.1:0-550 GCF_055811575.1 Mesorhizobium sp. WSM4815
GAACGAACCCGCTGCGCGGGATGGGCGCGTGGGGTGAGGTAGAGATCACGAACCGGACGTCGCGCTCGCATTGAGGGTAGTTCGGCAGCGGCAGAGCATTACGGGCTTCTTCAACAAGGAGCCTGACCATGCCCTATCCTGTTCTTGATGCACCTATCAGTCCACTTCGTCAGCGGCTGATCGACGACATGAACATGCGGCGTTTCTCACGGGAGACGCAGCGCAACTATCTCCGCGACATCGGACGCCTGGCGACGTTCCTCGGGCGTTCACCAGACACAGCGACCACCGACGACCTGCGCCGGTTCCAGATCGAGCAGCAGGGCGACGGTGTTCCCGTGCCGACGATGAACAGCATCGTGTCGGCGCTGCGCTTCTTCTTCACGCATACGGTCGATCGTCCCGATCTGGCGCGCAAGCTCGTTCGGCTGGCGCATCCGCGCAAGCTGCCGGTGGTGCTCAGCCGCGACGAAGTCGCTCGGCTGCTCAACGCCACCACCTGCCTCAAGCACCAGGCCGCGCTCTCGGTCGCCTATGGTGCGGGCTTGCG
>NZ_JBVVQS010000034.1:0-581 GCF_055811575.1 Mesorhizobium sp. WSM4815
TCCTTCTTCGGAGCCTCCGCGATCATGGCTTCGGTGGTGACCAGCAGGCCGGCGACCGAGGCCGCGTCCTGGAGAGCCGTGCGCACGACCTTGACCGGATCGACGATACCCATGGCGATCATGTCGCCATATTCGCCGGTCTGGGCGTTGAAGCCGAAGGTCGGGCCCTTGTTCTCGAGGATCTTGCCGGCAACGATCGATGCTTCCGCACCGGCGTTGGCCGCGATCTGACGGGCCGGAGCCTGCAGCGCGCGACGCACGATGGCGATGCCAGCGGTCTGGTCGGAGTTGGCGCCGACAGCCTTGATGCTCAGCGAAGCGCGCAGCAGTGCGACGCCGCCGCCGGGAACGATGCCTTCTTCGACGGCCGCACGGGTCGCGTTGAGGGCGTCGTCGACGCGGTCCTTCTTTTCCTTGACTTCGATCTCGGTCGCACCGCCGACGCGGATGACGGCAACGCCGCCCGCCAGCTTGGCGAGACGTTCCTGCAGCTTCTCCTTGTCATAGTCCGAGGTGGTCTCCTCGATCTGCTGCTTGATCTGGGCGACGCGGCCCTGGATCTCGGCCTTCTTGCCGGCGCC
>NZ_JBVVQS010000035.1:0-614 GCF_055811575.1 Mesorhizobium sp. WSM4815
GACCTTTATGACGGGCTGAAGGAAGAGATCGAGGAAGGCACCAACATCCTGCTCGAGCGCGGCTGGGCGCCTTACAAGGTGCTGACCGAGGCGCTGGTCGAAGGCATGCGCATCGTCGGCGAGGATTTTCGCGACGGCATCCTGTTCGTGCCGGAAGTGCTGTTGTCGGCCAACGCGATGAAGGCGGGCATGTTCATCCTGCGTCCGCTGCTCGTCGCCACCGGCGCGCCGAAGCAGGGCAAGATGGTGATCGGCACCGTCAAGGGCGACATCCACGACATCGGCAAGAACCTTGTCGGCATGATGATGGAAGGCGCCGGCTTCGACGTCATCGATCTCGGCATCAACAATGCGGTGGAAAAATACCTCGACGCCATCGAACAGCACCAGCCTGACATCATCGGCATGTCGGCGCTGCTGACGACGACCATGCCCTACATGAAGGTCGTCATCGACACGATGAAGGAAAAGGGCATCCGCGACGACTACGTCGTGCTGGTCGGCGGCGCCCCGCTCAACGAGGAATTCGGCAAGGCCGTCGGCGCCGACGCCTATTGCCGCGACGCGGCCGTGGCAGTCGAAACCGCCAAGGATTTTATGAAGCGCAAGCACAA
>NZ_JBVVQS010000036.1:0-662 GCF_055811575.1 Mesorhizobium sp. WSM4815
GGCTCGGCCGAGCATTGCGGCGTCGAGGGCAGGGTGGATATCATCACCGGCACGCTCGGCAAGGCATTGGGCGGCGCGTCGGGCGGCTACACAGCGGGCAAGAGCCAGGTGGTCGACTGGCTGCGCCAGCGCTCGCGTCCCTATCTGTTTTCCAACACGCTGATGCCGGCGATCGCCGGCGCCTCGATCCGGGTTTTCGAACTGATCAAAAATGGCGATGCGCTGCGCCAGCGCCTCTATGCCAATGCGGCGCGGTTCCGGTCTGAAATGGGTAAGCTCGGCTTTACGCTGGCCGGCGCCGACCACCCGATCATTCCGGTGATGCTCGGCGATGCGACGCTGGCGCAGGAGATGGCGGCCCGCATGCTGCAGCGCGGCATCTATGTCATCGGCTTTTCCTTCCCCGTCGTGCCCAAGGGCCAGGCCCGCATCAGGACGCAGATGTCGGCCGCCCATTCGGCCGCCGATATCGACCGGGCGGTCGAGGCGTTCGGCGCGGTCGGGCGCGAACTTGGTGTGATTTCCTGAACAGCCGGAAGCGAAAAGTGATTCCGGATCAAGAGTTTCAAGGGAAAAAAGAATGTTGAACATGATGAAGGCGCTGGTCAAGGCCAAGGCCGAGCCGGGCATCTGGATGGAAGAAGTGCCGGTGCCGGAAATCG
>NZ_JBVVQS010000037.1:0-671 GCF_055811575.1 Mesorhizobium sp. WSM4815
GATCACAATGGGCACGAACAATCCGCCGCTTTCGTCCGAGGACGTCGAACGCTTCGGGCCTGATCCCCTTACCAGCTTCCGCACCAATCTGGCGTCGGTTGAAGAGCGCATCACGCTTGCTTGCGCACGGGCCGGGCGCGACCGTGCCTCCGTGCGGTTGCTGCCGATCACCAAGACGGTGCCGGCCCATATCCTGCGATATGCCTTCGACGTCGGCATCAGCACCTTCGGCGAGAACAAGATCCAGGAGGCAATGACAAAGAGCGAGGCGCTTAACGATCTCGCCATCGACTGGAGCATCGTCGGACATCTGCAGACCAACAAGGCCAAATATCTGACCCGCTTCGCGCGTGAGTTTCATGCGCTCGACAGCCTGCGGCTCGCCGACCTTCTGAACACGAGGCTGGACCGCGAAGATCGCTTCCTCGACGTCTATGTGCAGGTCAACACGTCTGGCGAGGACAGCAAGTTCGGCCTCCATCCGAGCGCACTGCTGCCCTTCGTGGAGACCCTCGATCAGTTTCCCCGTCTCCGGCCATGCGGGTTGATGACACTTGCGCTGTTTTCCTCCGACATGGCCAAGGTGCGGCCTTGCTTCATTCTGCTGCGCCGGCTGCGGGACAAAGCCGTGAAGCACAACGCCGCGCTGACCGGGCTCTCCATGGGTATGA
>NZ_JBVVQS010000038.1:0-686 GCF_055811575.1 Mesorhizobium sp. WSM4815
CTGCCGCCCGGCGCCAAGAAGGTCAACGAGCGCGTCGAGCCCGGCGCGCCGGTGCTCAAGATCGAGGATCTCAAAAAGTACTACAAGGTCGGCGGCAGCGAAGTGTTGGGCGGCGAGAGGCGGGTCGTCAAGGCCATCGAGACGATCTCGTTCATGGCGCGCGAATCCGAGACCGTCGCCATCGTCGGCGAATCCGGCTGCGGAAAATCGACCTTGGCCAAGGTGCTGCTCGGACTGGAGACGGCAAGCTCCGGCCGCGTCAAACTCGGCAACAAGGAGATCCAGTCGACCGGGATCGAGAAGCGTAGCGTCGACACCGTGTCATCGATCCAGATGGTGTTCCAGAATCCGTTCGACACGCTCAACCCCAGCCATACGGTCGGTTCGCAGATCATCCGTACGCTGGAAAAATTCAACGTCGGCGACACGGTGGCCGACCGACGCCAGCGGATGCTGGAGCTTCTCGACCTGGTGAAGCTGCCGCGGGCGTTCGAGTCGCGCAAACCGCGCCAGCTTTCCGGCGGCCAGAAACAGCGCATCGGCGTGGCGCGTGCCTTTGCCGGCGATGCCAAGGTGGTGGTGGCCGACGAGCCGGTCTCGGCGCTCGACGTGTCGGTGCAGGCGGCGGTGACCGAACTGTTGATGGACATCCAGCGCAAGAACAAGACGACGATGCTGTTCATCAG
>NZ_JBVVQS010000039.1:0-803 GCF_055811575.1 Mesorhizobium sp. WSM4815
GTTCCCCGCGTTCGCCACTTTATCCCTATGTATTCAGGATAAGTTACCTATAACAGATACTTGGAAACCACAGCAGCAAGTCTGCGCGATCTCAAAGAGATCGTCGCTTAACGCTCAATCCTTTTGGGACCTCGCGCCAATTACCCTGCTGCTCTGATTTTCCAAGCACCTTAGGTGGGTTTCCCCATTCGGAAATCTACGGATCAAAGGGTATTCGCACCTCCCCGTAGCTTATCGCAGCGTATCACGTCCTTCATCGCCTGTGCATGCCAAGGCATCCACCAATTGCCCTTAAGACACTTGATCGTTCTCATTGCCAATACCCACCGCGCGATCCCGAAGGGATCGTCGCTTCAGCTAAATCCCGAAGGATCCTCGCCTCAGCGCGATCCAAAAGATCGTCGCTCGAACCAGATCCTGTGCAGGATCTAGCTTCAATGGAATTGGCACAAAAAGACCAGCTTCTCGAGATCGGTTCGAGGGTGCGGTTAGGCAAACCCATCATATGCGGGAGATTGAGCGTCTCCCGCGACAAATCACACCCCTTGCGGGCTATGAAGTTCGAACAAATCTTCTCTTTACGATGTCAAACAGAACAGGCGGAGAGCTAGACGCTCGCCGCAAATCTTTTTAACGAATGACTTTTTCCTCAGCCCGATCCATCTCTACTCGACACCCTTTCTTCCGGAGAAGAAGCGACAATCCTTGCGGATTGCGCGAAGTGGTGGAGCCGGACGGGATCGAACCGACGACATCCTGCTTGCAAAGCAGGCGCTCTCCCAGCTGAGCTACGGCCCCTGATA
>NZ_JBVVQS010000040.1:0-852 GCF_055811575.1 Mesorhizobium sp. WSM4815
TCGGCGCTGATTTCGGGCAGCAGATTGAGTTTCAGCAGCATGTCCTGGTCGGCGGCGGGAAGGGAAAGGAAGAAATGGCGGCCGAGAACGTCCGACAGCGCATTCTGCCCGCCGGGTGCTGTCCCGGTCGTGTCGTCAGGGCCGACCGCCGAGCCGTGATCGGCGAGGAGAACCAGCCCGATCGCCCAGCCGCGCGCCGCTTCGACATCGACTGGAACGGCGCCGTTCCTCGACCGCAGCTTGACGAAATCGCGCGCTTCCGATGTCGAGAATTCGAGCGCCCACCGGTCGACGACGGCCACTTGGCCCTTGAGAACGAGGTCGCCCAGTTCGTTGTGGGGCAGCGTGCGCGAGACGCAGATGCAGCGGACCGTGTCAGGAAGTTCACGGAACATCACCGAAAGCACCTCCCGGAATTCGGGCGTGTCGGCGTCCTGCAAATCGTCGAGGACCAGAATGGTGCCGGGCTTCAACCGCGCGAAATAGGCTCTGAAGAAGCGCCTGGCGAATTCCTTCGGCTGCTCGGCATACTCGACGCCGAACACCGGCATGTTCGCGGGTGAGGCGAGTGACTGCGCCAGATATTGAAAGAAGCGCGCGATATCCTGGTCGCCCTCGTCGATGCGGAACCAAACATGCGGTGCCGCGACGCTTTCGAGGTAGTTGATTACCGCCGTCGTCTTGCCGTAGCCGGCCGGCGCGGCCACCCAGCATACGCTCGAACGCGATTTTTGACCGATCGCTTCGAGAACGCGGTTCCGCCTCAATATCCTGGCGCTGCGCGGCGCCGCCAGCTTGGCGATCCGGCCTGTGCCCGGGAGCGGGCGCTTCGCATCGACGTCAATGGCGTCT
>NZ_JBVVQS010000041.1:0-1004 GCF_055811575.1 Mesorhizobium sp. WSM4815
CTCGGCATCGTTCTGGCCCTGCTGAAAGCGCATGATGGCACGATCCGCCTGGTTGACTCCGAGCGCGGCACGCGCTTCGAGATCATCTTGCCGGCTGTATGAATTGCAGCATGATCGTTTCAGAAAACCGGCTTCGGGATCATGCTTCAGAACTGGAGAAGCGAAAAAGTGCGCTACGACGTCGTCATCATCGGCGGAGCCATCGTCGGCTCCTCGATCGCCTATTATCTGCGCGAGGAAGGGTTTTCGGGCTCGATCGCGCTGGTCGAGCGCGACCCGCAGTTCGCCCATGCGGCGACGACGCTGTCCTGCGCTTCGATCCGCCAGCAGTTTTCGATTCCGCAAAACATCCGGCTGTCGCAGTTCACGCTGAAACTGTTCCGGCGGCTGACGGAAGAGTTCGGGGCCGACGCCGATATCGGTTTTCGCGAAGGCGGCTACCTCATCCTTGCCGGCGAGAACGGGTTGCCGATCCTCAAGGCCAATCACCAGACGCAGTTGGCCGAGGGCGCCGACATCGTGCTTGAGGATGCGGAGGCGCTCGTCCGCCGGTTTGCATGGCTGTCGGCCGAGGGCATCACCGCCGGCGCCTATGGCCGCAGCGGCGAGGGCTGGTTCGACGCGCATGCCATGCTGATGCTGTTCCGCAAGGCGCTGCGCGAGAAGAAGATCGATTTCATCACCGCCGATGTGACCGGCATCGAACGGCAGGCCGACCGTGTCACCGGCGTCGGCCTCGACAATGGCGAAAGGCTCGACGCCGGCATCGTCGTCAACGCCGCCGGGCCGAATGCCGGAAAAGTTTCGGCAATGGCCGGACTGGTGCTGCCGGTGGAACCGCGCAAGCGCAATGTCTTCATCTTCGAGGCGCGCGAGAAATATGACGACATGCCGCTGCTGGTCGATCCCTCAGGCATCTATGTCCGGCCGGAAGGCTCGGTCTACATCACCGGCGGGGCCGAGCCGGAAGACGGCGACGGCCCCGCCGATCCCAGCGATTTCGA
>NZ_JBVVQS010000042.1:0-1004 GCF_055811575.1 Mesorhizobium sp. WSM4815
AGTCCGATGAGGAGCCCTTCAGGCCCACGGATGTAGCAGAGCCGATACGCGTCTTTATACTGGACTACTTCGCCTTCGAGCTGCGCGCCGCGATTGCGGAGCCTTTCAAGCGTCTCGTCGATGTCGTCCACGGCGAACATGACACGGAGGTAGCCTAGGGCGTTGACCGGGGCGTTCCGGTGATCTGCGACGACAGGCGGCGTGAGGAAGCGGGAGAGCTCGAGCCGGCTGTGGCAGTCCGGTGTGCGCAGCATGGCAATCTCGACACGCTGATCGCCCAGTCCAGTGACACGTCCGGCCCATTCTCCTTCGATCGTGGCCCGCCCTTCGAGCTCGAGGCCGAGTTCGCGAAAAAAATCGATCGTCCCTCCGAGGTCTTCGACGACGATTCCTACGTTGTCCATCCGCTTGAGCGCCATGTTTCGAATCTCCAGGGTGTCGTTCCAATCTACAAGGTGTCGCCCAATCTAACAGCGGACGCTTGAGGTGCCCGCAACACCGATAGATGATGACATGTGGACGTGCGGTCGTGTCCACATGTCTACAATTCTGCGGCCCCACGGGGCTAAGGACAGGCATCACGAACGGATGTGGTGAGAGCGCCACACGCAGCAACCGAACCCGCCGCACGTCGTGCCGATGCGGAGGCGCATGAGCGCGGCCCTACTGATGCCGCGCGAGCCGGTCCATGGGTGCGTTTGTTTCGGCCAAACTAGCCAGCGCTTGCTCGACTTTTTGAGCCGAGGCGTCAGTGCGCTTGATGTGCCGGATCATTTGCTGCCTCAACCGCGCGAGCCTTTCCGCGCGATATACATCGCCGTATCTCGCAGTTTCAAGGTGGAGGGTCGCGAGCCTCATGGGCGACGATTCCGATTATCTAGCAGTAGAAATTCGCGAATCCGCCTTTCGTTCCGATGTCCGACCTTGCCCTCGCAAAGGCTGGCCGGACGGCCGCGACGAATGAGCCGCATCCCTGCCAAAAGAGAGATCGTCCGCTGATGCTG
>NZ_JBVVQS010000043.1:0-1044 GCF_055811575.1 Mesorhizobium sp. WSM4815
CCCGAGGAAGGAACCCGCGGGCCACAGGCGATGGCTATGGGGATTTCGGATTTCGGCAGATGTCGGCGATGGCGCGACCGCCGTCGGGAAGCTCTGGGTTGAATGCGGACAGACCGCTTCGTTGCGCCTCCGCGCGGTGTTGTCGGGACGGTGGGCGGCTGGGCGCGGCTCTGTCGGAGTCGATAATCACCATAGACGTGCGTCGATCCGTTGCCGAAGGCTGAGTGCCTGCAGCTGAAGGCTGAACCTTTCCATGCCGGGTCATGGCGTGCTGCTCCCGGTCGACGGGGAACCGTGTGGCGGTCCGCGCGGCTGCCTCCATCGTTCGAACACCTCGATCACGATCATGCGGCCGCCACAGCAGGGGCATGGCGGGCGAAAGTTGTCCGGTTCGTCCGTGGTGTCATCGTCTGACGGTGCGGCGGCGTTCAGGAGTTCACGAGCAAGCGCGAGGCTGGCCTTGCGAGCAGAGCCGGCAAGCAGGCCGCAATGCCGGATGCGGTGGAATCCCTTTGGCAACACGTGGAGCAGGAAGCGGCGGATGAACTCGTCGGTCGCGAGCGTCATGAGCTGCTGCCGGTCGGCGCCTTCGCGACGATAGTCCTTGTAGCGGAAGGTGACGCCGCTCTCGTCTAGGCGGATGAGGCGGCTGTTTGAGATCGCGACCCGGTGCGTGTAGCGCGACAGGTAGGCGAGCACCGCTTCCGGGCCGGCGAAGGGCGCCTTGGCGTAGACCACCCAGCGCTTCTTCCGGACCGGCGACAGGTGGCGCAGGAATGCCCGCCGTTCCGCGAGATGAGCAATTGCGCCGAAGAAGGCGAGCCGGCCAGCGTCGTGCAGCGCGATCAGCCGGGTGAGGAACAGGCGGCGGAACAGCTTGCCGAGCACCCTCACCGGGAGGAGGAAGGCCGGGCGCGACGATATCCACCGGCTCCCGTCGAGCGAGACGCCACCGCCCGGAACGATCATGTGGACATGCGGATGGTGCGTTAGCGCCGAGCCCCATGTGTGGAGCACGGCGGTGATGCCGATGCGCGCGCCGAG
>NZ_JBVVQS010000044.1:0-1052 GCF_055811575.1 Mesorhizobium sp. WSM4815
ATCGAGAACCTGTCGATCTCCTTCTTCACCCGCAAGGGCGAGATACCGGCCGTCATGGATTTTTCCTGCACGGTCATGCCCGGCGAGGCAATGGGAATCGTTGGCGAATCCGGCTGCGGCAAGTCGACCGTATCGCTCGGCATCATGCGTGACCTCTCCAACATAGGAAAGATCGTCGGCGGCCGGATAAAGTTCCAGGGCAAGGACATGGGCGAGCTGTCCGACGAGGAACTGCGCGCCATCCGCGGCAACAAGATCGCGATGATCTACCAGGAGCCGATGGCCAGCCTGAACCCGGCGATGAAGGTCGGCCAGCAACTGATGGAAGTGCCGCTGATCCACGACAAGGTGTCGAAGGAAGAGGCTTATAGGCGCGCGCTGGAAATGGTGCGCTCGGTCAGGCTGCCCGATCCCGAGCGCATGATGCGCTCCTTTCCGCACCAGCTTTCCGGCGGCCAACAACAGCGCATCGTCATCGCCATGGCGCTGCTGTCGAAGCCGGCGCTGCTGCTGCTCGACGAGCCGACGACGGCGCTCGACGTGACGGTGGAAGCCGGCATCGTCGACCTGGTCAAGGGACTTGGCGAGAAGTTCGGCACCTCGATGATCTTCGTGTCGCACAATCTCGGCCTGATCCTGGAAACCTGCGACCGCATCACGGTGATGTATTCGGGCGAAGCGGTGGAGACCGGCAAGATCAAGGACGTCTTCGACCGGATGCGCCATCCCTACACGCAGGGCCTGTTCCGCTCGATCCCGCTGCCCGGCGCCGACAAGAATTCGCGGCCTCTGATCTCCATCCCGGGGCAATTGCCGCTGCCGCACGAGCGGCCGAAGGGCTGCAATTTCGGCCCCCGCTGCCACCATTTCGTCGAGGGCGTCTGCAACGCCGCCGAAATCCCGATGATCGCGGTCGGAGGCCATGAAGGCCATTTTTCGCGCTGCGTGCGCTTCAACGAGATCGACTGGGAAGCGCTGCCGCCCGGCGCCAAGAAGGTCAACGAGCGCGTCGAGCCCGGCGCGCCGGTGCTCAAGATCGAGGATCTCAAAAA
>NZ_JBVVQS010000045.1:0-1155 GCF_055811575.1 Mesorhizobium sp. WSM4815
TGCGCCCGCAGATCACCGACAATGCTATTGTCACCACAAAGTTTGAAGCAGGCACCGCCGAAAAAGTTTATGCCGAAGCACGCACGGAGACCAAAGCCAATGGCAAAGAGAGCACTCATTTTGGTCGAAGGCGATCCAACGGGTAATGGTCTCCTCTATATCCAAGCGGCCCAGAGTCTCGGTCTTCATCCAATTAGCTTGTCGGCTAATCCAACTCGGTACGACTATCTTGCGGCGGAAAGCTGCGAGGCAATCCGTGTTGATACAGACAATCTCGATGCGCTGATCCGCGAATGTTCCCGCCTGGCTGAGATCTATGACATTGCTGGGGTCACGTCCTCGCTGGAGGCGTTCTACGCGACGGTTGGCAAGCTCTGCCGGCATTTTGATTTGCCGGGACCGAACCCTGCATCCATTGAGCGGTGCTGCGACAAATTCCTTCAACGTCAGCTCCTCGCGGAGGCCGGCGTTCCAGTACCTGCTTTTCGCCTCGCAGCGAACGCCGCGGAGGTGGAAATCGCTGCCGCGGAGATCGGCTTACCAGTGGTTCTTAAGCCAGCCGTCGGGGCAGGCAGTTGCGGTGTCCGATTGTGCCGCGACGCCGATGAGGTGGCCGAACATACCAGCTATCTGTTGGACGGGCACATATGGCGGTCTTCGCCCAGGATACTGGTCGAAGAATTCGCACTAGGTCCCCATCATACCGCTCACACAATGGGAAACGAGGTCGTTGGGGTTTCCGCCTCGGAGTTCGTTTCACCGCCCCATTTCGTCTTTCGCGAGACAATGTTTCCAGCGCAGCTTACTGATGACGAGCATTCGCGTATCGCGGATATTTCGCTGGGCTGTATGCGAGCTCTCGGCCTTGGCTGGGGGCCGACGAACATCGAATTCCGTTGGACGAAGCGCGGCCCAGTCGTCATTGAGGTCAATCCGCGGCTTGGTGGCGTGCCTACTCCTCAGCTGGTTCAGCTGGCTTACGGGGTCGATCTTGTTACCGAGCATATCAAGCTCGTCATCGGCGACGAATGGGATTTGCGCGTAAAACATTCGCAGACTGCGGCCGCGCGGATCCTGGTTCCTGAACGTGATGGCATCCTCGATTGGATAGAGGGCGGCAGTCGGGCGGCTGCTTTGCCGGGCGTCGTCGAGGTC
>NZ_JBVVQS010000046.1:0-1177 GCF_055811575.1 Mesorhizobium sp. WSM4815
ATTACTCTTTGATGGTGACGACGATGCCGGCACCGACGGTGCGGCCGCCTTCACGGATGGCGAAGCGCAGCTTCTCTTCCATGGCGATCGGCACGATCAGCTCGACATCGACGGTGATGTTGTCGCCCGGCATCACCATCTCGGTGCCTTCCGGCAGCGACACGATGCCGGTCACGTCGGTCGTGCGGAAGTAGAACTGCGGCCGGTAGTTGGTGAAGAACGGCGTGTGACGGCCACCCTCGTCCTTGGTCAGGATGTAGGCCTCGGCGACGAACTTCTTGTGCGGCTTGACCGTGCCCGGCTTGGCCAGAACCTGGCCGCGCTCGACACCTTCGCGGTCGACACCGCGCAGCAGCGCGCCGATGTTGTCGCCGGCCTGGCCCTGGTCGAGCAGCTTGCGGAACATCTCGACGCCGGTGCAGGTCGTCTTGGTGGTCGGACGGATGCCGACGATCTCAAGCTCCTCGCCGACCTTGACCACGCCGCGCTCGACGCGGCCGGTCACAACCGTGCCACGGCCGGAGATCGAGAACACGTCCTCGATCGGCATCAGAAACGGCTTGTCGAGCGGACGAACCGGCGTCGGGATGTAGTCGTCGACCGCAGCCATCAATTCGCGGATCGAATCCTCGCCGATCTTCTTGTCGGAATCTTCCAAAGCCGCAAGCGCCGAACCCTTGACGATCGGAATGTCGTCGCCGGGGAACTCGTTCTTGGTCAGGAGCTCACGCACCTCGAGCTCGACCAGCTCGAGCAGCTCGGCGTCGTCGACCTGGTCGACCTTGTTCAAGAACACCACGATCGACGGCACGCCGACCTGGCGGGCCAGCAGGATGTGCTCGCGGGTCTGCGGCATCGGGCCGTCGGCGGCCGACACGACCAGGATCGCGCCGTCCATCTGCGCGGCACCGGTGATCATGTTCTTGACATAGTCGGCGTGGCCGGGGCAGTCGACATGGGCGTAGTGGCGGTTGGCCGTCTCGTATTCGACATGCGCCGTCGAGATGGTGATGCCGCGCGCCTTCTCTTCGGGCGCCGCATCGATCTGGTCGTAGCGCTTGTATTCGCCAAAATACTTGGTGATCGCCGCCGTCAGCGACGTCTTGCCATGATCGACATGGCCAATCGTGCCGATGTTCACATGAGGCTTTGTACGCTCGAATTTACCTTTTGCCAT
>NZ_JBVVQS010000047.1:0-1264 GCF_055811575.1 Mesorhizobium sp. WSM4815
CCGCTGGACGTCAAGGCCGGCGATCGCATCCTGTTCGGCAAGTGGTCGGGCACCGAAGTCAAGCTCAATGGCGAAGACCTTCTGATCATGAAGGAATCCGACGTCATGGGCATCATCGGCTGAATCTCGGCCTCACCATCACTTAAATCCCAGGGCTCAATTCAAGCCCCTGCCAGGAGCTAAAAATGGCTGCCAAAGACGTAAAATTTTCTCGCGATGCCCGTGAGCGCATGCTGCGCGGCGTCAACATCCTCGCCGACGCTGTGAAGGTCACGCTCGGCCCCAAGGGCCGCAACGTCGTCCTCGACAAGTCGTTCGGCGCCCCGCGCATCACCAAGGACGGCGTCACCGTCGCCAAGGAAATCGAACTTTCCGACAAGTTCGAGAACATGGGCGCGCAGATGGTCCGCGAAGTTGCTTCGAAGACCAACGACATCGCCGGCGACGGCACCACGACCGCGACCGTTCTGGCGCAGTCGATCGTCCAGGAAGGCCACAAGGCGGTTGCCGCCGGCATGAACCCGATGGACCTGAAGCGCGGCATCGATCTCGCGGTTAGCGACGTCGTCTCGACGCTGATCAAGAACGCCAAGAAGATCAAGACCTCGGAAGAGGTTGCCCAGGTCGGCACCATCGCCGGCAATGGCGATGCTTCGGTCGGCTCGATGATCGCCGAAGCGATGCAGAAGGTCGGCAATGAGGGCGTCATCACGGTCGAGGAAGCCAAGACCGCCGAGACCGAACTCGAAGTCGTCGAAGGCATGCAGTTCGACCGCGGCTATCTCTCGCCCTACTTCGTCACCAACGCCGACAAGATGGTTGCGGACCTGGAAGACGCCTACATCCTTCTCCACGAGAAGAAGCTCTCCAACCTGCAAGCCATGCTGCCGATCCTCGAGGCTGTCGTGCAGACTTCGAAGCCGCTGGTCATCATCTCGGAAGACGTCGAAGGCGAGGCCCTGGCCACGCTGGTCGTCAACAAGCTGCGTGGCGGCCTGAAGATCGCCGCCGTCAAGGCGCCGGGCTTCGGTGATCGCCGCAAGGCCATGCTGGAAGACATCGCCATCCTCACCGGTGGCCAGGTCATTTCCGAAGACCTCGGCATCAAGCTCGAGAATGTTGGCCTCAACATGCTCGGCCGCGCCAAGAAGGTGTCGATCTCCAAGGAGAACACCACCATCGTCGACGGCGCCGGCAAGAAGGCCGAGATCCAGGGCCGCGTCGCCCAGATCAAGCAGCAGATCGAGGAGACCACCTCGGACTA
>NZ_JBVVQS010000048.1:0-1273 GCF_055811575.1 Mesorhizobium sp. WSM4815
TGTTTGGACCGGAGACATCGCGAACAGGTGTGCGAGGACATCGCGAACAGTTTTGCGCATTGTGCGCGAGGGGGTTCGGGATGCCATTCAAGGACAGAAGTGCGATGAAGCAGAAGTTGGAGTTCGTGAGGCTGGCCTCGGCGGAGGGGGCGAATGTGAGCGCGTTGTGTCGGCGCTTCGGCATCGGACGGACGTGCGGCCACAAGCTGCTTTTGCGCTACCGGAGCGAGGGCGAGGCAGGACTGGCCGAGCAGTCGCGGCGGCCGCGATCGAGCCCGGCGCAGTGCGCGCCGGAGGTGGAAGCGGCTGCGCTTTCGGTGCGTGCGGCGCATCCGGCTTGGGGTGGACGCAAGATCGCGCGCGTCATCGCCCGCGACGGCATCGGCACGCCCGCGGCCTCGACGGTGACCGGCATTCTGCGCCGCAACGGCATCGAGCTGGGCGCGCTGGGCGGCGGGGCTCAGCCCTTCATCCGCTTCGAGCACGAAGCTCCCAACGATCTGTGGCAGATGGACTTCAAGGGCCACGTCGCCTTGCGTGGCGGTCGGCTGCATCCGCTCACCGTGCTCGACGACCATTCGCGCTTCTCGATCGCGCTGTCGGCCTGCGCCGACCAGACCACAGCAACCGTGAAGACCCGGCTGATCGCCGCCTTCCGCCGCTACGGCCTGCCGTGGCGTATCGCTACCGACAACGGCCCGCCCTGGGGCGACGGCGGCCGCAACAATTTCACGCTGCTCACCGTCTGGCTGATCGAGGCCGGCGTCGCCGTCAGCCATTCCAGGCCTTGCCACCCGCAGACGCTCGGCAAGGACGAGCGCTTCCATCGCTCGCTCAAAGCCGAAGCGCTGCAGGGACCGCCCTTTGCCGATCTCCCCAAGGCCCAGGACGCCTTCGATCGCTGGCGTCACGTCTACAACACCGAGCGTCCGCACGACGCGCTTGGCGGCGCCGTGCCGCTCGACCGCTACCGCGTCTCGCAGCGCCAGTATCGCGAAACCCTCGTCGAGCCGTTCGACTATGCCAAGGACGATCTCATCCGCCGCGTTCAGCAGCATGGCTTCGTCTCCATTCTCGGCCACAGCGTGCGCCTGTGCAGGGCCTTCGCCGGAAAGCCCGTCGCCTTTCGCCCAACCGCTGCCGACGGCGTCTTCGACGCCTGGTTCAGACATCAGAAAATAGAGACCATCGACCTCAATGCCCTTGCTCGATAGGATGGCAAACTGTTCGCGATGTCCTCGCACACCTGTTCGCGATGTCTCCGGTCCAAACA
>NZ_JBVVQS010000049.1:0-1511 GCF_055811575.1 Mesorhizobium sp. WSM4815
TTCGGCGCTGTCAAAACCACCATCAGAAGGAGGCGCCCCATGTCGCAATCTTTTGACACGAGCCGGTCCCTTACCGCTCTCGAACAGGATAACACGATCGTCGTCGTCATCGAAATGAGCAAGGCGAAGTGGCTGATTGCCTCGCTTGTTCCGGGTTTCAAGCGCCAGCCCCTCAAGAAGATCGATGCCGACGCACCATCACTGTTGAAGTTGCTGCAGCGCTGACGCGACGAAGCCGGCCGGGCCGGGCGCCAGATCAAGCGGATCGCCGTCGCCTATGAGGCGGCCGGCGACGGCTTCTGGCTGGCGCGCTGGCTGCGAGCGCGCGGTATCGAGGCTTACGCCATCCACCCCGCTAGCGTTGCGGTGTCGCGCGAGCACCGGCGCGCCAAGACCGATCGTCTCGACACCGAGCTTCTAATGCGCGCCTTTCTCGGCTGGCTGCGCGGCGAGAAGCGCCATTGCAGCATGGCGCCGATCCCGACGCTCGAAGAGGAGGACGCGCGGCGGCCGAACCGCGAGCGGGAGACCCTGGTCGGCGACAAGACGCGGATTATCAATCACATCAAGGCGATCCTCGCCCGCTTCGGCATCCGCAGCTTCCGGCTGAGCCTGCGCCAGGCGGCGGACAGGCTCGAGACCATCCGCACGGCGGAGGGAACGCCGCTGCCGGACAACACCCGCGCCGAGCTCTACCGCTTCCTTGAGCGGCTCAGCCTGGTGCGCGAGCAGATCCGCACGATCGAGCAGGAACGCCTGCGCCGGCTCGCCGCGGCTCCGGCTGCGGCGAACGGCCCGCACGCGATGGTTCGCCTGCTGGCGCGGGTCATCGGCGTCGGTGTCGAGACGGCGGACATGCTGGTCCACGAGATGCTGTCCCGCAAGCTGCGCGATCGCCGCGCCGTGGCGCGCTATGCCGGTCTCACGGGGTCGCCGGACGAGAGCGGCAAACGCCGCCGCGAGAAGGGGCTGGCACGCGCCGGCAACGCCCGTGTCCGGCGCGGCATGATCCAGTTGGCGTGGCGCTTTCTCCGGTTCCAAAAGGACAGTGGTCTCGCCCGATGGTTCCATGCGCGCACGGCCGACGGGCGCAAAACCACGCGCAAGACGATGATCGTGGCGCTGGCGCGCAAGCTGCTGATCGCGTTGTGGCGTCTCGTCACCACGGGCGAGGCGCCACAGGGCGTCACCTTACGTGCGGCGTGATGGGGGGGCGCGGGATAGAGGAGAACACAACCCAATTGGCGGCCCCGGTAGCGGGGCCTGCCGATGACGATCCGAGGTGGCGGCAACCCGAGTTTTCACATGGTCATTTCGATCCGCCTAGTAGAATGGGTCCGCCGCCCCGGAGCTTCGCCGCCGATGCGCATGCCTGCATCATGGTTCAGATCCAACTGAGATCTACCGAATACAAGTCTGCCCCGCGACCTCCGCGCCTGGGCCTCATGGCAAGCTCCCCTCGGAACTGTCGTCGGCTGCCGAATGGCGGCGCGCCCGATCATTCAAGCCTG
>NZ_JBVVQS010000050.1:0-1558 GCF_055811575.1 Mesorhizobium sp. WSM4815
CAGGTTCAGG
Organism: Mesorhizobium sp. WSM4815; assembly: GCF_055811575.1. Taxonomy (NCBI): domain Bacteria; kingdom Pseudomonadati; phylum Pseudomonadota; class Alphaproteobacteria; order Hyphomicrobiales; family Phyllobacteriaceae; genus Mesorhizobium; species Mesorhizobium sp. WSM4815. The sequence goes on from NZ_JBVVQS010000050.1 coordinate 11, forward strand.
TCCCACAAAAGGTCTTATAGACGCGGCCATCGCGCGGTGGTGGCTCGGCATAGCTCGCGAAGCCTGGCTGGACTTCGTATGGCTTGCCGAGCACGGTCAGAAGGTCCTCGAACGGTCCGAACTCCTGTTTCCCCACGGCGGCCTCGATGACCGCCTCAACGCGGTGGTTGCGCGGGATAACGGCCGGATTTACGCGCTGCATGGAAGCCCGGCGCACTGAACCTTCCTGCGGCTCTTGCCCGAGCCGTTTGCGCCAGCGCTCGGCCCAGTCGTCATATGGGGCAGGGTCTTCGAAGAGGCTGCGCACCGCGACGTCGCCTTCGGGTCCCATAGCGGCCTCGCTCAGGCGTCGGAAAGTCAGGGTGAAGTCCGCCTTGCCAGCGACCATCCGATCGAGAAGATCCTGCGTCAGCGCAAGATCGCCCTCCCGCTCCGACAAAAGTCCCAACTTGCGACGCAAGCCACTATTATACGCGTCGCTGAACCGTGCTGCGAAGGCAGAAAGCGCCTCTTGGGCCTGCTCCACGGATTTGTCCTGATCCCCAGCCAGGAGGGGCAGCAGACACTCCGCCAGCCGCGTCAGGTTCCACTGGGCGATCGCAGGCTGATTGGCATAAGCGTAGCGACCTAACTGGTCGATCGAGCTGAATACGGTGTTGGGATTGTAGATGTCCAGAAAAGCGCAGGGGCCATAGTCAATCGTCTCGCCGGCGATAGACATGTTGTCGGTGTTCATAACCCCGTGAATGAAGCCGACGAGGAGCCACTGCGCTACGAGGTTCGCTTGGCGCGCAATCACACTCTCCAGCAGTGCCAGGCAGGGGCGAGCAGCGCCCGCAGCATCCGGGTAGTGCCGGGCGATCGCGTGATCAGCGAGAGCCCTCACCGCATCCACGTCCCCGCGCGCCGCGAAGAATTCGAAGGTTCCGATCCGCATGTGGCTGGATGCGACCCGTGTCAGCACTGCGCCTGGCAGGTAGGTTTCTCGTATCACCTCATCACCCGTCATAACCGCAGCAAGCGCCCGAGTGGTCGGAATGCCAAGAGCCGCCATGGCCTCGCTGACAATGTACTCGCGCAGAACGGGGCCAAGCGCCGCCCGCCCGTCGCCGCCGCGGGAAAACGGTGTTCGGCCGGAGCCCTTTAGCTGGATATCCCGGCGCACTCCTTCCTGATCGACGATCTCGCCTAGCAGGATTGCCCTTCCGTCGCCGAGCTGCGGCACGAACTGACCGAACTGGTGTCCGGCATAGGCGGTAGCGATCGGCTCGGCACCTTCGGGAATCCGTTTGCCGGCAAGAATCTCAACACCCGCCTGCGTGGCGAGTTCTACCGGGTTGAGCCCGAGCTGGACGGCCAGCTCCTGGTTAAGCTTGAGGAGGTGCGGTGCAGAGACCGGGGTCGGGGAAACACGCGCATAAAACGAGCTCGGCAGCCGAGCATAGCTGTTGTCAAATGCAAAGCGTACCGTCATTCACACTCCTCAAACATCAACGGCAGTCGCGAGACGCTTCGTCGGTCGCAAAGATTGTTATCAATGACAATAGT
>NZ_JBVVQS010000051.1:0-1968 GCF_055811575.1 Mesorhizobium sp. WSM4815
CCCCCCCCCCCCCCCCCCCCCCCCCCCCCCGCCCCCCCCCCCCCCCCCCCCCCCCACCCCCCCCCCCCCCAACACCCCCCCCCCCCCCCCCCCCCCCCCCCGGCCCCCCCCACGATCCTTGTCGTTTTCACCGGAATGCTGGAAACGATCTGCTCGGGACTGGCGACCGCTTGTCTCTCGGTGGCCGGCAATGCCAGCCATAGCGCCATCGCTGCCACGCCAAGCAGCGCTGCTGTTCCAAACGCGGCGATGACCAGATGCAGGTTCGACCGGATTTGCCGCCAGAACCTGGGCTGCATGTCGTAGCCAAACTGCATCGCAAAGCGCCGTCGTTCCGGCGCGCCGAAACTGAAGGGCTCTCTCACTGTTACAACCTCCATTTGCGGGCCAACGTTCTTACGACCTGTGCCGGGAAACCGGCATCTGGTCGGCATCGGTCCCAATCCAACGCGGGCAGGCCCGCAAAATCCCCCTTCGACTGCCCAGAACCGGCATCCTTTGCCGGCGATTATGGCATCACTGCGCCCTTGCGGTGCGGATTCTGCACCTTTACGATCGATTCTGCAACTTGCAAGGGATTTTGCAACCTGTGGTTATATGCGGTCCCTCAAGGCATACCAGTTGAGCGCAAGAAACATCAGAGGCGCGCGCAAGCGCCGGCCACCGGGAAAGGCCGGGATGTTCAGGTCCTCGATCAGCCTCAGCCGGTCCCGGTTGCCGGCGACGGTTTCGGCATAGAGCTTGCCGAAAAAGTTCGACAGCATGACGCCGTGGCCGGAATAGCCGCCGACCGAGATCACATTGGGCATCACCTCGCGCACGAACGGTTTTCTCGGCATCGTGATGCCGACATAGCCGCCCCAGCCATGAGTGATCTCGACATCGCTGAGGTCAGGGTAAAGCTCGGCGATCTGCCGGCGGATGTGGACATGGATGTCTTTCGGATCGTTGACCGCGTAGATCTCGCGCCCGCCGAACAGCAGACGCCCATCCGTCGATTTGCGGAAGTAGCGCACGACGAAGCGGGAATCGTCGACCGCCTCACCGCCCGGCAACACGTTTGAATCCGCAAGCGGCACCGTCGCGCCGATGAAGGAGCCGATCGGCATGATATGCGCGGCACTGATCGGCTCGAGCGTGCCGCCATGGGCATTGACGCCGATCAGACATTTCTCGGCTGATATCGTGCCTTTCGGCGTCGTGACCCTGACCTTGCCGCCAACGGACGCGATGGCGGTCGCCGGCGTCTGCTCGAACAGCTGCGCGCCCGCCTGCGCCGCCACTTTTGCCGTGCCGATCACCAGCTTCAGCGGATGAATGTGCCCGGTGCCGGTGTCGCGGGTGCCGCCGAAATAGCGCGCCGAGCCCAACCGCTCCGCCGTCTCCCTGGCGTCCATGAAGCTGATGTGAGGATAGCCGAAGCGGTTCGCCATGATCTCGGCATGCGCCTTGTAGTCGTCGACATAGCGCTGCTTGTGCGTCACCGACATCTGGCCGGGCATGTAGTCGATCTCGATCTTGTTGACGGCGGCGAATTCGAGGAGATGCGCCTTGGCCCCTTCGGCGAGGTCCAACAGCGCCTTGGCCCGGGAAAAGCCGTATTCCGCTTCGAGCTCCTCGGCCCAGGCGCGCTGACCGGTGCCGAGCTGGCCGCCATTGCGGCCCGATGCGCCGTCGCCGAAACGATGCGCTTCGACCAGCACGACATTGCTGCCGGCCCTGGCGAGGTGCACCGCCGCCGACAGGCCGGTAAAACCGCCGCCAACGACGACGACGTCGCACCTCAGGTCACCGTCAAGCGCCTTGTATTCGGGCCGCGGCCCGGCCGTGTCCTCATACCAGGAGCGGCCGGGGGAGATTGGGGATTGGTAGGGCATGATGCTCGGAGTAGGGGAGTAGGGCAGTAGGGCAGTAGGGCAGTAGGGCAGTAGGGCAGTAGGGCAGTAGGGCAGTAGGGCAGTAGGGCAG
>NZ_JBVVQS010000052.1:0-2690 GCF_055811575.1 Mesorhizobium sp. WSM4815
AGGGCAGTAGGGCAGTAGGGCAGTAGGGCAGTAGGGCAGTAGGGCAGTAGGGCAGTAGGGCAGTAGGGCAGTAGGGGCCAATTTCCCTATTCCCCTACTCCCTTACTCCCCTACTCCCTTACAGTTCCTTTTCGGCCAGCTCGCGAAACGCGTCGGGGACCGAGCGCGATTGCCCGAGGGTGACCGAGGCATAGCCGACCGCCTCCCAGCCAAAACGGCCGCGGATCTTGTCGATGGCGCGGTCGGCGGTCCAGCGTGCCGCGCCTTTCCTGGTGCCGGGGCGGCGGCGGTCGTCGTCGAGGCCGAGCGGCAGTTCCATCTGCAGGGCAGGTTGCTTCTCCAGATGCGACACGGCGATCGCCAGCAGCGAGATGGTCTTTTCGTGCGGATGATCGACAAGCACCTTGCGCACCAGCGCCTCGGCAATCTCGGCCAGCATCGCGGTTGCCGAAATCGGCTGGTCGAGCGTGACCGAACGCGTCACCGAGCGCAGATCGGCAAAGCGAACGCGGACCGTTACCGTGCGGCCGGGCCGGGTTTTCGCCCGCAGCCTGGTGGCGACCCTTTCGGCCAGATGCAGCAGGGTGGGCACGAAGATTTTTGCCTCGGCCGGTTTCCTGCCGAGCGCCGATTGCGCGCCGGCCGATAGTGCCCGGCGCTGCGTCTCGAGTTTTCGTGGATCGCGGTTCCAGGCCAGCGCGTTGAGCTTTTCGCCCGCCGCCGGCCCGAGCAGGCGCTCCAGCGATTGGGCGTTAAACTTCGCCAGCTCGCCGATGGTGCGCACACCAATGCCGGCCAGCCGCTCCCTGGTGACCGGACCGACGCCCCACATCAGTTCGACCGGCAGATCGTGAAGAAACTCCAGCTCGTGGCGCGGATCGACCACTACCAGCCCGTCGGGCTTGGCCACCTGCGAGGCGATCTTGGCCAGGTGCTTGGTGCGCGCCACGCCGACCGAGATCGGTAGCCCGAGCTCCGCCCGCACCCGGCGGCGGATGGTTGTCGCGATCTCGGCCGGCGGGCCGAACAGATGGGTGCAGCCGGCGACGTCGGCAAAGGCCTCGTCGATGGAAATCCGCTCGACCACCGGCGTGAAATCGCCGAGCACTTGAATAGCCGCATCACCGAGCCGCTGATAATCCTTGAAATGGCCGCCGACGAAAATCAGCCCGGGGCAGAGTTCCCGCGCGCGCCGCCCCGGCATGCCGCCACGCACGCCAAAAGCCCTGGCCTCGTAGGACGCGGCCAAGACGACGCCGCCGCCGACGGCGATCGGCTTGCCGCGCAGGGCGGGGTCGAGCAACTGTTCGACCGAGGCATAGAAAGCGTCCAGATCAGCGTGGAGGATGTTGGCTTCCATCCGGCCCGTTCGCCCGCGGCGGTTCGAACGCCGCATTGTCCTGAGGGTGGGTTTTGTGCGAACATAAAGAGAACAAATAGGGCGGATTGTCAAGGAGCGTGGAGGGCAGGTGGAGGGCAATCGCTTCAGGTCTGCGCTGCCCCTCATTGCCTGCCGGGCACTTCTCCCCGGACGGGAGAAGGACGCCGTCGCAAAGGATTTCGTCAATGTCCGGCGTTGCAGAAGTGGAGCTGACGCTGCGGCCAGCCCTTCGCCCCGTCACTATACGGGGAGAAGGTGCCGGCAGCGGGGCAGCGCCGACGTTACTCACATCCAGCTTACGCCGCCTGCCGTGACCAGAGGCGGTGGCCGTAGCGGCGGAAGAAGCGCGCCAGCAGAAGCTGCTGCCTGGCGCGGGCGAGATCGGCGCCGCGCCTTTCCTGGCGCCAGCGCGGCATGTTGCGATAACAGGCAATGAAGCGGGCGGCGTCCTCGAGCGCCTCCTCCGCCGACTGCGCCGGGCGGATCGCCGCCAGGAACAAGGCCTCGCCGAGCTTCAGCCGGTCGACCAGCGCCTTGCGCTGGCCATGGCCGAGGCGCGCCCCGCCTATGCCGTCGCGGCGGATGGTGGCGAAGGCGGCGAGCATGGCCGGGCTGTCGCCGCTATAGCCGCAATCGCGGGCGAACTGGGCGGAGAGGGCGTCCATCTTCGTCTCCTTGGCTGGCGGCGGCGCGACGGAGACCCGGTCCCGTCGCCCATTCGTCTGGGAAATCGAATATAAGCAGAACTCAAAAATTGGCACAAGTTAAACTTTTGCATGGGTTGAGCGGAACCGACTCGACTCTTCGGGAAAAACCCCTAATGTTGTGAACAAAACAGGAACTGAGGCATCAGGGACGATGGCATTGCCGGGCAAGGAAGCAACGATCGCCGAGGTCGTCTCGATCGCGGTCGAGTGTATCGATTGCGGTCGAAACAGATGGTGGAAGCCGGCCGAGCTGAGGCGTTTCGGGGTGACCGCGCAGACGCCGCTGGCGGCGCTGTCGGGGCGGCTTCGCTGCTCGGCCTGTCGCGCCGATGGCCTGCCGGGCGCGGCGGTCTCGATCCAGGCGGCGTTCATCGATGAGCGGCAGCAGCGCCGCGCCGAGGCGCGGATGCTTGGCGAGCGCGAGGTTCCGCTGGAGAGATCCAGGCGGGCTTGATGGCGCCCGCTTGCGGGCAGGGGAATCGCATGGGAAGCTGAGGCTTCGAGGCTTTCGCTCTACGATGTACCCCCACCCCTAGCCCCTCCCCACTGTTTGGACCGGAGACATCGCGAACAGGTGTGCGAGGACATCGCGAACAGTTTGC
>NZ_JBVVQS010000053.1:0-160 GCF_055811575.1 Mesorhizobium sp. WSM4815
CAATGCAGGCGCGACGACCGGTTCCTGATCTCTACCTCAACCGCAGGGGCCCTCCCGCGCAGCGGGTTCGTTCCCCGACCCTTTGCGGTCATTGAGCCCGGTATGCACGATGACCGGAATGGGGCCATGTCGGCCGTTGAGGTGATCTCTACTGTTGCCC
>NZ_JBVVQS010000053.1:260-2794 GCF_055811575.1 Mesorhizobium sp. WSM4815
TTCACTGTGATCCCGCGTGCACCCAACTCTTTCGCCATATAGACGGTCAAGATTTCGACCGCCCCCTTGGCGGCCGCTGCGGTCATTGAGCCCGGTATGCACGATGACCGGAATGGGGCCATGTCGGCCGTTGAGGTGATCTCTACTGTTGCCCAATAGCAGACGTTGCCGGAGACTATCCTGGAAATCGTGCTTGCGGACATTCCGGCCGTTCAGCTTCAGTCGACGGCCAAAGGAGGCTTTTCCGGACGGCGGAATGACAATGCGCGCGGCCATACAGCCGCGCGCTTCAGTTGTCGGGGTCCGACTGATCAGATCGCCTGACCACCCGAAACCTCGATCCGCTGTGCCGTAACCCAACGGTTATCCTCGCCCAGAAGGCTTGCCACCATTGGCCCGATGTCGTCGGGCAGCCCTACGCGGCCAAGCGCGGTCATCCCTGCGAATTGCGCGTTGACTTCGGCATTGTCGCGCACCAGCCCGCCACCGAAATCAGTCTCGATCGCTCCGGGCGCGACCGTGTTCACTGTGATCCCGCGTGCACCCAACTCTTTCGCCATATAGACGGTCAAGATTTCGACCGCCCCCTTGGCGGCCGCATAGGCCGAGAAGCCCGGATAGGACACGCGGGTCAGGCCCGAAGAAAAGTTCACGGTCCGCCCGCCATCTGCGATGAGCGGCAGAAGCGCCTGCACGAGGAAGAAGATGCCCTTCACATGGACGTCGAACAGACCGTCGAACTGCGCCTCGGTCGTATCGCCGATCATGGCGAATTCGCCGTGGCCGGCATTGTTGATCAGGTAATCGAAGCTGTCGCGGCCCCAGGTCTCTTTCAGCGCCGCGCGCAGGGTCTCGGCAAAGGCCGCGAAGCTCGCGACCACGCCGAGATCGAGCTGCAGAGCAACCGCCTTACGGCCCAGGGCTTCGATCTCGGCCACAACCTCGCTGGCCTGAGATGCGTTGCCGCGATAGGTGACGATCACGTCGCGACCATGCCGCGCGATGCTGACAGCGATGTTGCGGCCGAGGCCGCGGTTGGCGCCGGTGACGAGTGCGATCTTGGTCATGCGGGAAGTCCTTTCATCCGAAGTGATGGGAACAACATGCGGCAAGAGCGTCTCCAGTTGTTGCCGATTCCTCGCGTGGTCTTGCCTGTTCCTGCAAATCTGGATCGGCCTGCCACACAGGATTTGCCAGAGTGTTCTGATTTCTTGCTTGATCCTTCTTCAGGTCTTGCCTGAAGCGCCACCACCCTTCATCTTGCTCATATGAGCCGAACGCTTCTCGACCTCGTGCGCAGCTTTGCCGACACTCATGCCGACCGTTTCGGGGCAGCGTCGACGCCTATTCCCGGCCTGACCGCGATCCGCGCCACGCAGCCCGGCGAATTGCAGGTGGCTGTCAATCGGCCGCTGGTGGCCATGCTGTTACAAGGTGCCAAGCGGGTCACGATAGGGGCCGAGACATTGGAATTCGGTCCGGGCGACTCGCTGCTGATCTCGGCCGATGTGCCCACGGTCAGCCAGATCACGCAGGCAACCCTCGGCGCGCCCTACTATTCGCTGGTGCTGGAACTCGACCCCGTCCTTATGCGGGAACTCGCGGTGGAGATAGCGGCGGTACCGGGCGATCCGCGCAAGCCTGTCCGAGTGGAGCCGACCGACGCAGATGTCGCCGATGTGGCGCTGCGTCTGATGCGGCTTCTGGACCGTCCCTTTGCCCTCCCGGTCCTACAAGGGCCGTTGCTGCGCGAGATTCATTTCTGGCTTCTGGCGGGACGGCACGGATCGGCCCTCCGCAGCCTCGGCGGGGCCGATGGCCATGCACAACGCATCGCCCGTGCGGTCGCCATGATCCGCGAAAGCTATGCACGGCCGATCCGCATCGAGGAACTGGCCGAGGCCGCGGGGATGAGCACCTCGTCCTTCCACCAGCATTTCCGCCAGACCACCACGCTGTCTCCCTTGCAATTTCAGAAGCAGTTGCGCCTGATCGAGGCTCGGCGCCAGATGCTGGCCGATGGCACGAGCGTGCGTTCGGCGGCATACGCGGTGGGCTATGAGAGCGTGCCTCAGTTCACCCGCGAATATGGCCGTCTGTTCGGCAAACCACCGGCCCGCGACATACGGCGGGCACAGATGGCTGCGTAGTCTGACTCTGCTTCAGAAGAAAGCGAGCGTCCGCTGTGGGTCACATCCAGACCACCCTTTGAGCGCTGCGTACGTCCGCTTCTGCACCTCGATGGCCGGAAACTGACAGTCCGCAGTCGGCCCCGCTGCCGACTAGTCCCCTTTCGCTTCCCTTCCGGCCAATGGTGCGCCGAAGGAGAAGCACGATGGACATTTCCAGCACGATCCTGCGATGCCGGAGCGCAAAGCTTGGAATGCTAGCCGGAACGTCGCTCGCGCGATCGAGCGCTCTTTTTCGTCATCCAACGCATCTCTTCGCAACGAACCTCAGGTTCAGGTCCCACAAAAGGTCTTATAGACGCGGCCATCGCGCGGTGGTGGCTCGGCATAGCTCGCGAAGCCTGG
>NZ_JBVVQS010000054.1:0-2831 GCF_055811575.1 Mesorhizobium sp. WSM4815
CGCTGCGCGGCGCCGCCAGCTTGGCGATCCGGCCTGTGCCCGGGAGCGGGCGCTTCGCATCGACGTCAATGGCGTCTGGGGCGGTCATCGGGGCTCCCGCTCGACCAATATCGAGCGTCGGGTCGTGCCATGATGACCGTCCCGCAGCCCAGATTGACCTTAGGGTAGCGCAATCCTGCGACAATTCGTAGGGGCTTCGCAGATGAAGCGGCAACGGCGGGGGCTGACGCGCAGCCAGCGGATGGACGCGATCGCCGGCCTCGTTCTGATTCTGGCAGCCCTTCTCCTGGCAAACATCCTGCTCGGAGCGTGAGGGGTGGCTGCCAGAGCGACGATAGCCCCGTGTTTCGCCAAGACAGCGCAAGAAACCGTCTTCAGCGCGTGTGCCGCATAAGATAGGGTTCGACCAAGGCGCGTAATTCCGCAGCGGGCGCCGCTTCGCCGGCAGCACGCAGCGCCCGTTCGTAGCGTGCATAGTCGTCGACCGCGCCTTCGAAATCGCGGCGCGACAGCCGCTCCCTGATCAGCGCCTTGCAGGCGGGTCCGGCATCCGGATAGAGGTCCAACGCCCTCAGATAGATCGAGCGCGCTTCCTCGGTGTTGCCGGTTGTCTCCAGCCGCTGGCCGATCCGCAATGCGAAATCGATCAGATCGCGACGCACTTTTTCAGCGGCGGCGAACGACCAGAAGCTGGCTCGCTCGTGCAGAAACAGCGCACCGGGGAATCCGAGGAAGAGCGCTTCCGCTTCCGGTCGCAGCCCGGCCGCCTCGCCATTGGCTGTCGTCACGGATTTGAGCCGTGCATCCCAGTCGGCGAGGTCGACCCAGACCTTGTCCGACGCGAGGCGAAGCTTGCCTTCGCGCTGAACGATGAGGTCGGTCCGCCCGAGCAGCTTGCGCAGCCGATGCAGCGCCTGCTCGCATGCCGCCCGCGCCTGGTCGCCGTCGAGGTCGGGCCACAGCCAGTCCTGAACGGTCTCCAGCGAACAGGTATTGTCTTTCGAGATCGCCAGTACCCGCAGGATGTCGAGAGCCTTCGTCGGTGGCTTGGCGCCGAGATTAAGAGGGTTTCCATCGAGTTCGACCCAAAAGCCTCCGAGGACGTGGACCTTGAGCGGCCATGGCCAGGCCGTGGGCCGCCGTTGCGGCGCGTCCAATCGGCGTTCCCGAATAAGCGACCGGCAAAGCTGGGGCTCGATACCGCGCTCAAGCGCATCGCCAAGCAGTTCGGCGAGCAATTCCGGAACGCTGAGGAGCACCATTGGCCAGCTGATGTCGCGCAGCGCCTCCATGAAGACCTTCAGCCGATCGCCGTAGCGTGGACCCTGGTCCCACAGGCTCTCCAGCGCGGCCGCTGCAAGAATGCATATCTCGGTCCGTTTGCGAGCGCCGCCATCCAGCCGCGGCAGCAGGTCGCTGAGAAGCGCAGCGGCTTCGCGAGGCTTCCTGTCGGCGAGCAGCACCTGGAACTTCGTGATATAGTGCGGCCAGCGCTCGATCATGGGCTCATTGGCGGCCTCAATGGCCGCCATGAAGCGCTCGCAATCCTCATAGGCAGCTGCGAAATCGCCTTGCCTGGCATGGAGCGCGGCGTGGCAATCGGCGACGACGGCGACCTGTGTGCTGAAGCGGCTATCGGCGATCTCGGCCAGTCGCCCGACCACTTGGTGGAACTCTGCAAAATCGTTGCGGAACTTCATCTGCATCTGAAGATGATACAGGCCACCGAACTCCACACCCTTGAGCGACTCGCGCTCGCCAATCGCGATCGCCTCCCGCAACGCCGCTTCGGCCGACGGATAGGGAAAATTCCTTCTCTTGTAGGGAAAATAACGACCACTCTCCGCGCCAAAGGCGACCAGCCACATGCCGAGGACCCAAGGCAGCACCTGCTTGTAACTCAAGTCCTCAACAACGCTGTCGACGGCCTTGGTGAACAGATCGGCGCGCATGGTGGATACCGAAAGATCGATCAGCGTTTCGCTCGCAAGCAATCGCAATCCGCTCGGATCCTGCCCGGGGTTCCTGGTCAAGCGCTCAAGAAGTTCAGCTTCCAGTGCTTGTCCGGCTGGGCTGCTGCGGTAGTAGTCGTCGCCGAAGTTCAGCGCCCGCATCATGCCAATGCGCACCAGCATCGCTTCCTCGGGAGGCAGTTCCGGGAGGCCGCGTTCGATCAGCTCGAACGCCCGGCGGGTCCACATGGAAAGGCCTTCGTAGGTGCGCCAACTGGCCGTCTTGACCAAGACGGCGCGCGACACGGTGAGACATAGACCGCGCAGATCGTCGGCCTCACCAAATGCTTGCCATGCTCTCGACAGCCAGCGCTCCGCCGCAGCGTCGTCCGGCATGTAGGCCACGCCCAGCCAATAGAAATGCCAGCCGTTCATGAACGCTTCCGGCAACCGGCCGCACCATTCGATGAAGGTCGCCCGGCCTCCTTGCGCCAGCACGGCCTCCGCGCGGCTCAATATCAGCTCGCTCGCTTGGTCCCAGTCCTGGGCCTGCAAGGCGAGGTGTATGGCTTCGTCAGGACGACCGGCCTCCGCAAGGACCTTCGCCGCCTTTCGCCTAAGCGATTGCTGCTCTTCCTTGACCACGTGCTGTGCGAAGCGCCGGTCAAGAAAGTCCCGCAAAAGATCGTGTAGGTAAAAGGTGTCGCGGCTGTTTTCCAAGCGCGTGACCAGCAACTGCCGCCTGTAGAGCCTGTCGAGCAGCTTGCCCGCTTCGTCCGACCCTATCATCACGTCCGCCAGCTCGGCGCTGATTTCGGGCAGCAGATTGAGTTTCAGCAGCATGTCCTGGTCGGCGGCGGGAAGGGAAAGGAAGAAATG
>NZ_JBVVQS010000055.1:0-3202 GCF_055811575.1 Mesorhizobium sp. WSM4815
GTCTTGCCATGATCGACATGGCCAATCGTGCCGATGTTCACATGAGGCTTTGTACGCTCGAATTTACCTTTTGCCATAGTCTCTTTCCTTGGACGGCCTGGACCTTCAGTTCAGTCGAATGCGGGGCGATTAGCGACTGCGGCCGAAAAACACAAGTGTCTTGTGGCCGGGGCTTTCTCACCCGGTCTGAACCCATGATCCGGTTTTCGGGGATGTGGCGCGGATATAGGAACGAACAAGAAGAAATGGAATGGCCTGACATAGGTTCCGCGGCTGCCGGCATTCAGCCGACGGATATTGCCGCTTCCGCCTGTCCGCCTTGCCGGATTTACTGCCGGATCTGGCCCATTGCCGGTGTGACGCCGGTCTGATTTCCTGATCCGATGCATTTCATTCCGATCGCCATCCGCGGCCCGCTGTTCATGATCCTGTCGACCGGGTCCTATGTCGCCAACGACACCATGTTGAAGCTCGCGACGGTTGGGCTGCCGCCCTATGAAGTGCTGTTTCTGCGCGGGACGGCGGCAACGCTGTGGGGCATTCCGTTGCTGTTTGCGCTGGGCTACGGCAGGCAGATCCCGCTGATCCTCGACAGGAGAGTGTTGCAAAGAAACCTGCTCGAGTTGGCGGCAATCCTTTGCTACGTGGTGGCGCTTGCCAACATGCAGATCGCCGATTCGACCGCCCTGGGACAGATCACGCCCCTGCTCATGCTGATTGGCTCCTCTGTCCTGTTCGGCGAACGGATCGGCGGCTTGCGCATGGCGTTGATCGGGCTCGGCTTCATCGGCGCGGTGATGGTGGCGCAGCCGACGATGCAGGGAATCTCGGTCTACGCCTTGCTGGCGCTCGGCAACGCGGCGTTCGCCGCCGCGCGCGATCTCGCCGGGCGCCGGGTCGCCGCCGACGTGCCTGGCATGATCGTCGCAATTTCCGCGGTGGTGGTGGTGCTGGTCGGATCAGGCGTCGCGCATCTGATGTCGGAGCGTTGGGTGGCCCCCGAGACGCATCATTTGCTGCTGATGGCCGGGGCCGGATTGTTCCTGATTTTTGGCCATTTCTTCATCTTCATGGCCTATCGCGCCGGGCCAACCGGCGTCGTGGCGCCGTTCTACTACTGCTTCACCGTCTGGGCGGTCATTTCCGGCCTGGTGGTGTTCCAGCAATTGCCGAACGCGCTGGCGATCGGCGGTATCCTGCTGGTGGTGACCAGCGGGCTGACCATCGTGTCGCTCGACGAGCGGCGGCGCCGACTGACCGTCGTCGCATAGTTTGGGCAGTGGTGACCAAAACAACGGACCACAAATTTCAGCTTGGCCGCTGCCCGCAAAAAAATGGAGAAACCTATGACAAGCCAGGAGAATGCCGGCAACCGCGTGCTAGCCGGAAAATGCCTGTGCGGCGCCGTGCAATACGCGGTGGCCGACGAGTTCATCTACGCCGCCAACTGCCACTGCTCGGACTGCCGGCGCACCACCGGTTCGGCTTTCAAGCCGTTTGCCGGCATCGAGCGTGAGAGACTGAGCCTGACCAAGGGCGAGGACAACCTCCTGATCTTTGGCGAGGAGACCGGCCACAACGTGCACTGCAAGACCTGCGGCTCATTGCTCTACTCGGTCGTCCGCGACGGCGCCTTCGTCCACGTCACCATGGGAACCCTCGTCGACGAGCCGGCCATCCGTCCAACGCAGCACATCTTTGTCGGCTCCAAGGCGAAGTGGTTCACGATCGCCGACGACCTGCCTCAATATGAAGAGCATGCCGCCGGGGGCGCCGACTGAAGACCTGGCGATGTGGCTGACGGCATTGCCGCTCAGGCACACGCAGTGACACGGCGCATTTTCAAGGAAGTTATTTTCGATAATGACTTCAACAGCATGCTTGGAGCGGGTAGCGGGAATCGAACCCGCATATTCAGCTTGGAAGGCTGCTGCTCTACCACTGAGCTATACCCGCATTTCACCCGAAAACCGCTATGCACTTTTCGGTCCGAGGCTTTGCGTTTCAGGGCTTCCGGGCCGGCAGTGGTGGAGAGGGTTGGATTTGAACCAACGTAGGCATAGCCAACGGATTTACAGTCCGTCCCCTTTAACCACTCGGGCACCTCTCCAGTCTGCCGCCGGAGCCATGCAACGAGGCATCGACGCGTCGCGGCCGCAGGAGCAGCCCGTCGCGAAGCGCCTTATGGCGGCAGCGCCCAAAACTGTCAACCGCAACATCCCGGCAAAACGCGCTGAATTTGTTGACGACCCGACGAGCAGGGTTTTGCGGCTGTATCCATAGGCGAACGACACGGCTATAGAACCGGCCATGAGCAACGACAACAAGCCCAAAACCCCGAAAGACACCCACTACGCTAAGCTGCGCCGCGCGCATCGCGACGAGAAGAGCGGCGGCGCGCCGGCGTTCAGGCCGCGCCAGCCGGTACCACCAGGAGAGACCGCCGCGGATGGGCTGGTGCGGCTTTACGGCCTGCACACGGTGCGAGCAGCACTCGACAATCCGCGCCGGCGGATCAAGAAGATGCTGGTGACGCGCAACGCCGCCGAGCGGCTGGCTATCGCCGACCTCACCGCCCTGCCCTTTGAGACAGAGATGGTCGAGCCGAAAGACATAGACAAGGTCACCGGCTCTGACGCCGTGCATCAGGGCGTGCTGATCGAAGCCGAGCCGCTAAAACCCAAGCGCCTCGATGCGCTCGGCGATACCACGCTGGTGCTGGTCCTCGACCAGGTCACCGATCCGCACAATGTCGGCGCGATCCTGCGCTCGGCGGTCGCCTTCGGCGCCGGCGCGCTGATCACCACGGCGCGCCACAGTCCGCATGAATCCGGCGTGCTGGCAAAGTCGGCCTCCGGCGCGCTGGAGCATATCGACCAGATCGAGGTAAAAAACCTCGCCGACGCGCTCGGCCAGTTGCACGAGGCCGGCTTCCAGACCATCGGCCTCGATTCCGACGGGCCGGCGGAACTCGAGAAAAGTTTTGCCGGGGAAAGGATCGCGCTGGTGCTAGGCGCCGAGGGCAAGGGCTTGCGTCAGAAGACGCGTGAAACGGTGACGACGCTGGCCCGGCTCGACATGCCCGGCGCCATCCGCTCGCTCAACGTGTCGAACGCCGCGGCGGTGAGCATTTATGCGGCGAGGAAGTTTTTGGGTTAGGGGAGTAAGGGAGTAGGGCAGTAGGGGAGTAGGGGAGTAGGGG
>NZ_JBVVQS010000056.1:0-4408 GCF_055811575.1 Mesorhizobium sp. WSM4815
CGCAAGATCATCAAAGTCATCGAGTGACCTAAGCGACTGGGATCACAGCCCGCGGTGCCGAAAGGTATAGCAGGACATTAAATCTGGAAGTCGGTCTGATCCAACAGACCATTGCCAGTCCTCTCCCGTAGGCAATGGTCTGTCGGCTCATCCGGTAACTTGCGGCCCAACCCAACGCATTGGGGCTGCAACGGTTTCGCGCGGCTATGCCGGGTCTCGTTATCGGTCAATCTCATTGCTGCTTTCGCTCTCGTTCTCTTTCAATCTCTTCAGGTTCCTCTTTGTCGATCTTGACCGTCTCGGTATCAGCCTTGCCGACCGCGCGAAGCAGTTCGTCCGTCTTGGCGTTCATGGCCTGAGTATCGCGATATTCGGCGCGCTGGACGAAAAGAGTCATGGCCCGTGTCGCTAGCGTCGCAATCGAATGGGAGCTAGTCGCCGGCACGGCACTGACGTTGCGCGACATGCTGCGGTCAGAAGGTCTCGATAGCTGGCCCAAACTGACCGGCGGCAAAGGCGTGCATGTGATGGCGCCTTTGCAGGCCGTCATCACCCACGACGCCGCCAGGCTGTATGCACGTAAGCTGGCACAGCGACTCGTCGGCAAGCAGCCTGAACGCCATGTTGTCTCGGCCGCGCCGTCCGCTCGCAATGGGCGCATCTTTCTCGATTATCTCCGCAATGGGCGCGGGAACACGGCTGTGGGCGCCTATTCACCACGTGCCCGCCCAGGCTTTCCGGTCGCGGCTCCCGTTAGCTGGAACCAAGTTGAAAAGGGGATTCTGCCGGACGCCTTCACGCTGCAAAGCCCACCTCAGCGTTGAGTTATCGCAACGCCCCTTGGGGCGGGCAATTCCTTGTGTTTTTCGAAGATCGCTAGCTTCTGCGGATAAGTGATCCGCACCTTAGCGGGAGGGGATGGAGAGGCCGGCGACACAGGGTCAAGCGGGGATGATCGGCCGTGTGATGCACCTGCACGGTAAGGAGACCTGCCGCATGCTTCGCCACAAGATTTTCGGGGGGGAATACTAAAAAAGTGGCCTTGCGTTGTTTCCCGCCGACGTCCTATCTAGCCCGAACTACTTTCAGTCTGAGGGGCGGGTATGAAACAGAATCAGGAAGGCAATCGGCGGTCATCCGTAGGCAGCGCATTGGCCATCGGGCTTTTGATATCGAGCATATCTCTGGGAGGGTGCACTACAGTTTCAACTAGCGGTGCGAATCGATGGCTTACGAAGTCAAATTTTGACAGGGTTGACGGCGCAATGGCTAAGAAAGGCATGATGCCCGCAGCAATCGACTGCCGGTTCGATAGCACAGCTCCGGGCAAAGCGGCCTATGGATCAAAAGTTACGTGGAAACCTGTCCCCCCCAGAGACATTCGCTGGGTAATGCATGTCGGCACTCCCGATTACGTTGCGAGCAGTGAGGCTAAATCACGCGCAATCGGCCTTCACCGCGTGTTTTCGAAAAGGGTTCGTGACAAAGCAACGGGTCAAGTAGTTCAGTGTTCGATCTCGACGGATTGATCCTCTCAGCGGCGCCGACCATCTGGAAGGGACTAGTCCCGACCGTGCCAACGGTGGGAGTCATGGCGGGCGAGGCTTCGTGAGCAGGTGAGCGCGCGCAAGGTGGTGAGCGGAGGAGGAGCGGGACGGTGAAGGCGGCATATGTGTGTTTAGTTGCGGGTGTGCTTTCGGGGTGCGCCGCTCAATCTCAAATATCTGTAAATGGAAGGCCATACTATGGGATTGATCCTAATTTTCTGATGCTGAAGCGTATGGCAGATACAGGGCTCATGCCCATTTCAATCTCATGCCAAATGCCTCGGTCAGGACCTGCTGCCAAGTCGCCAGAGGGCAACCAAGAAACACTCAGATGGACGAAAGCGCCCAAGGGGCATTTGGGATGGTCAATCATCGTAGGTGAATCTGCTGGAGCTCAAGCTGAACGAGCGGCGGCAAAAGCAAAGGGGTTTCGCAAGGTCTCTACCGACAGCTTTTACCAGTCCGTAGCGCGTAAAAGGATGAAATGTGAGCTTTGGAGCGCGCAGTAGCGGGAACCCAAGGTGTTTGTCCATCACCTCGTTTAGAATGCCCAGCCGACTCCCCGTTCATGGCGATCGCCGCGTTGTGGAAAGAAGGCGCCGGCAACAAGCCGCCTACGTTCACCATGCTCACGACTGCGCCGGGGCCGGACGTGGCGCCTTACCACAACCGACAAGTCGTTGTGCTCCAGCCGGCGGACTGGGCAGCCTGGATCCACCCCGAAGCTGAACTTTTGCGACCGTTGCCGAGAGGGTCACTCGCGGTCGAGACGGTGCGGCGGGGGAGCCAATAGCTGCTTAGCGCCCAGGGCGGTCGTTAAAGCGATCACGGTCGAGCGGCCGAAGCCGACCCATTGAAGACCTTGCCGGTCAGCGCATAAGCTCGGTCGATAAGAAGTCTGAGGGACTGGAGCCGAGATGCACACCCGCTGGATCGACTTTGGCCTACCAGCCTTCCTTCGAAATGCAGCCAGACTGATCTTCTGCGGTATCATCATTTGTCTTGGAATTTTTCATTCGAATGCCGACCAGTTGGTGAAGTTCAAAAGCGCCTCATTCCAGCCGACACCGTTTCAGACGCGCATGGCGCGGGAGCGTGGCGAAAAACCAAAAGTTTTTTCCGGCGCGCCGATACGGGGATTCCTGACACGCCCATCAGGGGATGGACCGTTCCCGGCTGTCGTCCTGCTTCACGGCTGTGCCGGCCTTGGCCTCCGAGAAAGAGAGGCCTGGTCAAGAAGATTGTCGTCCTGGGGGTATGTCGTATTAGCCGTCGACAGTTTCACGACGCGCGGCATCCGGCATACCTGCGACCGGCTGTTTTACGATCGGGTCAACGACGCCTACGGCGCCTTGGAATTCCTCACCACGCTCGGCTTCGTCGACTCTCGACGCGTCGCGGTAATGGGGTTCTCCGCTGGCGGAATCGCTGTGCTGCAAGCCGTCCAGCTTGGCGCTGCGGAAGCGCTTATGAAGCAGAAATTCCAAGCTGCGATTGCCTACTACCCCTCATGCTCGGTAACGAGTGGTGAGATGGCCGTTCCGACCTTGATCCTAATCGGCGAACGCGACGATTGGACCCCGGCGGCGGCCTGCCGGAAAATGATGGAGCAACGCAGCGGCAAAGGGAGCCCCGTCAAACTCATCGTCTACCCGGACGCCCCGCACTCATTCGACGCCGAGAACCTGAAAACGGGCATCTCGTCCTTCGGCCACTTCCTGCAATACAATGAACTCGCCGCCAATCGCTCGTTTCAGGATTCACACGTTTTCCTGAGTGAAACGCTTGGACACTGATCCAGACAGACACTTGTGCCGCAAGGCCGCTTTCCATCACCCCGTTGCGGACCTTAGACGTTGTCGCGATGGGCCACTTCTGCGACGGTACAAAATCGATACGAAACTGTCGATTTTAATCTTGATGTTGCTAAGGGAAGAACATTGGTGCCTGCTATTAGAATCGCTGTCGCTGGCGCGCAGGGCCACATGGGCAGAGCATTACTCGCTGCTGTCGCCGCAGCACCTGCCTTTTCGCTCGTAGGAGGCTTCGGACGCCCCGAAAAAGTCGTCGACGGATTGATTCATGTTGACGCAGCGCTCCGCGCTGCGGATGTCGTCGTGGATTTCACGACCGGCCAAGCATCGGCGGCGCTTGCAGAAAAGTGCGCCGCGATGGGTCGACCAGCAATGGTGATCGGCGCAACAGGGTTTGAGGACACTCACCTCGCTCGGATCGCCGAGGCGGCACGTAAAATAGCGATCGTGCGTTCAGGCAACTTCTCCCTTGGCGTGAACATGCTGGTGGGCCTAGTTGAGCGCGCCGCGCGCTCTTTCCCAGCTGAAGTTTGGGATATCGAGGTCCATGAAGCTCACCATCGCCGGAAGATCGATGCACCATCTGGAACGGCGCTGATGCTAGGCGAAGCAGCGGCCAGTGGTCGGGGCGTTCCGCTTGCTCCCGTCGAACGGCGCGGGCGCGATGGCATTATTGGCGAGCGAGCGCTTGGTGAAATCGGGTTTTCCGTATTGCGAGGCGGCGGCATCATTGGAGAGCATAGTGTGGTATTTGCCGCCGACGAAGAGATTCTGACACTGTCGCATTCCGCTTTGGATCGCGGCATGTTCGCGCGCGGTGCGTTGACTGCCGCACGCTGGGTTTCAGACCATAAACCCGGCGAATACGACATGCAGGACGTTCTCGGGTTGTCGCCAATCTCCCGCTGAGTTTGCAACTGCCGCAAGGACTGCTCTTCATCCTTTGCTGCAATTCGATTTGGGTATCAACCGTCAGGTTTTCACCTGTATGGGGCGATGAGTGTCAAGCTTGATCTTGCTTCGTTTCATCATCTCCTTGTTCGGCCA
>NZ_JBVVQS010000057.1:0-12521 GCF_055811575.1 Mesorhizobium sp. WSM4815
TCATCGCAGTTTCAACCAGCCGTGCTGGAACAGAGGCAATACTTCAGCGTGCCGCCGGCTCAGTCAATTGGTCGATCTCACCGTTTCCGACCCTATCGAAACAGGAATAGTCGGCGGCCTGCAGGTCGCGCCCCGCAAGATGTGATGGTTGCCGACACGCACGGGACAGAAACCGGCATGCGGCTGGGGGAGGCTTCGGCAAGCAGCTTATGATGCCGGTGGGCACACTTTGCATTCCATCACCTTGCGTTCCTGCCTCCCAGGAATCCACATGCTCCTCGAACCGAGGTGGACTTGCATGATTCTGACTTGCCGATCACCGCAATCCTGCAGTACCAGGTACTATGAGCTGACCGCGCGCGCCACCGCGCGCAGGATCTTGCCTCGAAGACAGTTTAGGATGTCGTGCTTGGCATCGTAACGGAAGCGACGCAACGGGACCGGGCTGCGGATCGGCTCCGTCTTGGCGGGGATCAAGGCGTCGATGCCGCGGAGCTCGAAAGCGGCGAACACTTTCGCATACGAAGCGGCATCGGCAGAGACAGTTTGGACGGATAAGTCCGTCGCCTTCACAGCGGCGTCAATCCGCTCCACGATCATCTGCCCCTCGTTGATCTCGCCGGTGGTCACCATGACGTCGAGAACCACGCCGCGCAGATCATCGACCACAGCATGCTGCTTGTAGGCCGACTCAACTGGGCGATTACGGGCGCTTGTCGCCAAGTGGCATCCGGGTCGGTTAAGCAAATCTTCTTGAACTTGCCGGTCTTGCGGCTCTTCCTTGCCGCCGCTTCCGCCTCCTCGTTCGCAGCGCTCACCGCCTCGACCTCGCGAACCGCCAAGCTGTCCCAGCTTACGTCGGCTCGGATCAGCGCAGCATCGACGTGGACGATCTCGCCCTTGGCGATCTTGGCCTCGATGCAGGCCTGCCCTGTGCGCTCATAGATCCGGCGAAAGCGTGCCTCGCCCCAGCGCTGGCGGACGCGTGTCGGGGAAGAGTGATCGGGAAGCGAACCGCAACCTCAGGATCAATGCCCAGGCGGGCATTCTCGGTGCCGTAGAGCTTCGCCACCTCGTCACGCACCCAGGACAGATCCAGCACACGATCGACTCGCGCGAGAATATGACCATCAGGAACAAGATGCCGCAGCGAGCCAGTCATGAAGAGCTCAAGATGATCGAGCTCCTTGCGTCCCAGCATCGCGAATACTCCAGAGAATAAATGACTTCCCAATTGAATCTGTATGAGGATACTTCTTCAACAGCCCCTACGTGCACTTCCTCAGAAACGCGCTTGACTACTATGTGCCGTGCAAGGTCGATGACGACTGCCTGATGGAGCTCAGATGGTTCTATGACCGGCGCGACCTGGCCGAGGTCAAGCGCGACCTGGCGCAGGGATCGCCAAATCGCAGGCCAAATACCCGAAGCTGGTGGATTGGGTGGAGAACAACATCGAGGAGACGCTGAGCTTCTATCGGCTGCCGCTTGCCCATCACAAGCACATGAAGTCGACGAACATGCTGGAGCGGCTGAACCAGGAGATCAACCGGCGCACCCTGGTCGTTCGCATCTTCCCCAACCCGCAGAGCTGTTTGCGGCTGGTTCGGGCATTGGCGGTGTAGATCCACGAGAACTGGCTCGAGGCGACCCGCTACCTCAACATGGATCATCTGCGCGAGCACAAGAAGGAGAGCCTGAGGGCATTGGCCGCCTGAAACGCGGCCGCAATGTTCGCCCCGCGGCGACACGGG
This sequence comes from Mesorhizobium sp. WSM4815, assembly GCF_055811575.1. Classification (NCBI taxonomy): domain Bacteria; kingdom Pseudomonadati; phylum Pseudomonadota; class Alphaproteobacteria; order Hyphomicrobiales; family Phyllobacteriaceae; genus Mesorhizobium; species Mesorhizobium sp. WSM4815. Next base: position 1,755 of record NZ_JBVVQS010000057.1, read on the forward strand.
GGCTGCGCGGCGGACACGCCAACGTCATCGCTGAATGCCACTCGATTTTTGCTGCAGCTCCCACCACTGGGCCATTCAGATGGCTCGGCTTGGCCATGAGCCAAGGCTGATTGCCTCGCCTACGTCAAACCGTTTGTCAAGCGGCAGAAGAACGACCTCGCAGATGCGGAGGCGATCGTCGAAGCAGCGCAACGATCGACAACGCGCTTTGTCTAACCAAAGACCAAGGAGCAGCAGTGCCGGGCTATCGTGTTTCGCACCAGAGAGCAGTTCGTGAATCAGCGAACCGAACTGGTGAACGCGTTGCGCGACACGCTGTCCAAGCAAGCTGCAACATCTCGGTGCTTGCAAAAGTATGCCCGGTGTCGGCCCTTGCCATTTGAAACCTTTGCGGCACCGATGGGGGGCTTTCAAGTGCGGTCGCATCGATCAGATCGAGGTCAGGAAAACCAGAGGCTGAACGCAGAGCGACTCTGGCCGGGAACACGGGAATAGACATCGCTGTCTCGGCCCACAGCTAGAAGCCGTGAAGATGTACATCTACCTGCCCTCCCCAGCCGCACCTCTGGCTGCGGCGACTGCCGGTCGGCAGGGCCTCTCGGAGCGCGCGACTACCATGTCGCACGCTACTCGTGTGCAACGGCGCCCCAGGTCAATTCCGACGATCCCCCTGAATGAGGTCGCCACTGGTTTGCGGAGCCGGGCCAATATAAGGCTATGCGTGCCGTTTCAGCCAATCTCACAATTCTTTCTCCGGCAGTGTGGATGTGCTCCTAAATTTTGCGATTAAGCAAGTGATCTTGGAGCCTATGGTACTTCACACGACTGTCCTGCGGATTGTCACATTCACTGATCAGACTCAAGCGTCTTGCTTATGCAGGAAGAGCGCGAAAAAAACTGGTCTGCCGGTTGACTTTTATTCGCGTTGCCGTCCTGAAGCGGATTGGTAACTATCGAGTGACGCTCATCCAATTTAACGGCTGCGTGCTGCTGATGCGACGCTCCAAGGTACTTGGACGTAGGGGCACAATATCGAGTGAGTGCAGATGAAATCTGAGATGCACGGCATCGCAGCATACAAGGCATGGAAACAATGAAGCATGGAATGCTGCGCCCTCAGGCACCTACCTCCGCAGATCTGTCGGCGCGCTACAAGCGAGCGATTGGGCTCGCATGTCCGGTGCAGTCTGTGGTCAGGGACGCATTCCCAAATTTTCATTGGCTGGGTTCGGATCGGCTTGTGGCAGAATCGGGATCTGAAATATTAGGCGTGTTTAGCGTGGAAGATGGCAAAAGACTTGAGTTTCGAGAATCCGTCGCCTTGCGAGAGCTGAAAGCCAAGTCGGAGGTGGATCGAGCCACGTCGCCGGACGGCGCCGTCCAGATTTTGAAGCACGGCTATGACTTGACGATGCTCGACACGCATTCGGGCTCGCGTCATCGATTGACGCACGATGGCACCTACGAAGTTGCCTATGGCGTCATGGCTGATCACGGATTCAAGCAGTTGACGCGATGGCGACAGTGCCAGATTCAACCAGTTGTCGGCGCATGGTCGCCTGACTCGCGCTACTTCGTCAGCGTCCGCGTGGACCAGCGGGGACTTCGATCTCTCCCATACGTAATCGGGTCGGATCCGGATACGTTGGGACGTCGAATACCAGAAACACATTCATTTCGCTACGCCCTTGCCAGCGACACGGACATACCCACCGCCAAGCTCGTTTTAATAGATCGCCAGACGCACACGGTGCGTGGCCTGCAAGTCCCTTCACTGCCCTTGGTCTATGGCACTCCAGTAGCTGGTGAGATAGTTTGGACGGACGACGGCCGGCATCTGTTCGTCGGAGTAGAGTCGCGCGATCTCACGGCCCTGACGGTTTATCGTGTGGAGCCAGAGACCGGAGATTCTGACGTCGTTCTGGTTGATTGTGGGGACAAGCCACGGCGGCCCTTCCGCCACACTACCGCAAAGATACTCGCGCCGGTAGACGGCGGCCAGCTTGTCGTACTTTCGGAGCGGGATGGCAGAGCTCATCTATACCTGTACGATGTGCGGACTGGTAAGCTCGTGCGGCAGCTGACTTCGGGTTCTTGGTCAGTCGTCGATCTAGCAGCAGTCGATCCGCAGAACCGACTTGTGTTCTTCTCCGCTACCGGTCGAGAGCCGGGGCGTGATCCCTACCTGTGGCACTTCTATAGTGTCTCCCTCGAAGGCGGTCACCCTGTCCTATTGACGCCAGAGAACGCGGACCACCAGGTTCACCTCTCGCCTGACCTGGGCTGCTTCGTGGACGTTTACTCGACATTGTCTCAGGCTCCCTCGGCTCTGCTTAGGGAGAGCGAGGGGGCCCTCAGATCGGAGCTTTGGCGAACCGACCCGCAGCCCATACTGGACCGCGGGTGGGTCGCGCCGCAGCGTTTCAGCGTCACGGCTGCAGATGGCAAGACAGCTCTAAACGGCACGCTGTACCTGCCGCCGCCGAAGAACGGTCGCGGCCAGCTCCCAATCATCGATTCGATTTACGGCGGGCCGCAGGCGTGTTATGCGCCTGTCCGGTTCCCGGGCGAAGGCGCAGGCGCCGCCATGGCCGTGGCGCAGCTCGGTTTTGCCGTTTTCGTGCTAGACGCCCGCGGAACACCGCTGCTCGACCGTGCCGCTAGGGACGCTACGTGGGGGCCGAACTTTGGGTCAGCGGATGTCGTCGCGGCGGATCATGCGGCCGCCGTCAAGCAACTCGCTTCGAAATATGATTTTCTAGATCCGGAACGAGTCGGGATATACGGGCACAGTTGGGGCGGCTACTACACTATACGGCTGATGGCCCAGCGTCCTGACGTTTTCAAGGTGGGCGTGGCAATAGCCCCATGTAACGACAATTACGCGTACTATTTCAGCCATGACCGCTGGTTTGGGCTCGCTTCTAAACTTCCCGAGTCTTACCACGCGCAGTTGAATTATTCTCTTGCGGCTACGATAGAGGGGCGCCTCCTGCTTGTGGCAGGAGATGCCGACGATGACTGTCACCCGTTGCACACGATACTGATGGCGGGCGCACTTGCGAAAGCCAATCGAAATTTTGATATGCTGATCCTTCCAGACTTGGATCATTCGACCATCGCAACTAATGGGTATGTGACGAAGCGCAAGTGGGACTACTTTGTGATGCACCTATTGGGTGCTGAACCACCAAGGGATGTAAACGTTCCGGAGGCCTGAGCTGCACGGGCTCGATCCCAACTCCTTCGTACTAGCTGACCGGTTTTTTTTCGTGTTGCTATCGACGATCAGCTGGGACGCCACGCCGCGTGGAGCGGTATTGAGGAAATAGTGGGGCAGAGATTGCGCTCCTGAAGCAGAACACAAAGATACGCCCACTGCTTCGACGCTGTTACAGAAATGTTCGACCGCCTTTACCGCTAAGCGCTCTTTTACTTTCAACAATGCTGACCATCTTCCAAGGTCGGTTCCTAATCCAGGAAAGATGAAGGATGAATAGGAAGGCCAATCAGCCGCTCGTCGCAGTCTCAACAGATGTTCGCCAGTTCGACGATGCCTGCTGGCACGCTGTGCAGCAGCGATATCTCGAAGCGGCCCTTGAGACAGCTGGCGTATTTCCGGTTCTCATTCCTTCCCTTGGCGACCGGCTCGACTTCGACGAACTTCTCGCCGGTGTCGACGGTGTGATGATCACCGGCTCTGATTCGAACGTCCACCCCGCACTTTATGACGGCGACGTCAGTGATGCGAACGGCCCATATGACCATGCACGCGACGCAACTACAATACCTTTGATCCGCAAGGCAATCGACTGCGGAGTTCCGTTGCTTGCAATTTGCCGAGGTATGCAGGAAATGAATGTAGCGCTCGGTGGGTCGCTAGCGACAGAAATCCAGGAGCGCCCCGGCTCACTTGACCATCGGGCGCCAGAAAGCGGCAGCTGGGACGAGTGGTTCGCTATCCGGCATGCCGTTGCCATTGAGCCCGCCGGGTGCCTCGCGAGCATGCTTGGGCCGAGAGGATTTAAGGTAAATTCGCTTCACCGCCAAGCTGTAAAGCGAATGAGCACAAGGCTTCAAGTCGAGGCAACTGCGGAAGACGGGACCATAGAGGCAGTATCGGCGCGCGACTCACTGGCTTTCGCGCTCGGAGTGCAATGGCATCCCGAGTATTGGGTCAAGTCAGATGACGCATCCGCACGAGTTTTCCATGTGTTCGGAGAGAATGTGCGACGTCACGCCAGAGAGCGAACGCTTGTTCCGTCCAGCGTCTGTGCAGTTAGAACTGAGTGACTTTCTGGTCGGGCCATAGCGTGCGGGCGCCGTAGAGGCTCCGTTTTCCGAGACACGAGGGGAACAGCATCTCGTTGGGATCAGATAGTTCGAAGCGCGACCACCCGCCCCAGCGATTCGTCGAAAATCGCCAAGGCTTCGTCAATGATCTCGTTCGATACTGTTAGCGGCGCAAGGACACGTATGACGTTATGTGCGCGTCCGGCCGAGGCGAGCAGAAGACCGTGCATCGCGGCGTCTTCCACGAGCCTCGCGGTCAGCGCTGTCGCCGGGCGCTGGGAGATTGCATCTTCTACGAGTTCAATGCCGATCATCGCGCCCAGACCGCGCACCTCGCCGATAATTGATGAATTGGCCCGCCGGTTGAGGGAGCGGAGGCTAGTGGTGAGGCGCTCGCCAATTTCCATACTACGGGCAACCAAGTTCTCCTCCTCAAGCACGTTCAGGGCTGCGAGTGCGGCTGCGCATGCAAGGGGATTTCCTGCATACGTCCCTCCGAGTCCGCCCGGCGGCACGGCGTCCATGATGGCTGCCTTGCCGATGACAGCTGCGATTGGGAGCCCGCCACCGAAACTTTTTCCCAGCGCAACAAGATCTGGTTCCACGCCTGAATGCTCGACGGCGAAAACCCGGCCGGTGCGAGCGAAGCCGGACTGGACTTCATCCGCGATCAGGACGATGCCGTGAGCGTCGCACAAAGCACGCAGACCCCGCATGAACTGGGGCGGCGCCGGCAGGAATCCACCCTCACCCTGGACCGGCTCGATCACCATCGCGGCAATTTGGTCGGGCTCGATCTGCGTCTCGAACAGATCTCGCAGCGCTTGAAGGGCCTCATCGTCGCTCGGGCCTCGATAGCCCGAAGGAAATGGCGCATGGTAGACATCAGTGGGGAAGGGGCCGAATCCGAGTTTGTACGGATCGAGCTGTGAGGTCATCGCAAGGGTCAGTAGCGTGCGTCCGTGAAAACCGCCGCTGAAGACGACGATACCCCTTCGACCCGAGTGGGAACGAGCGATCTTTACTGCGTTCTCCACCGCTTCTGCGCCAGTGGTGACAAGCAGGGTTTTCGCCGGGGTACGGAACGGAGCAATCGCGTTAAGCCGTTCAGCGAGCCGCACATAGCCATCGTAGGGAATGCTGCCGAAGAAGGTATGGGTGAACCGCTGGAGCTGGGTTCTAACCGCACAAACGACCTGCGGATGCGAATGTCCGACCGCAAGCGCGCCCATACCGCCGATGAAATCTATGTATCGGCGACCCTCTATGTCCCAAATCTCAGCGCCTTGGGCGCGTTCCGCGCATATCGGAAACGCACATGCAACGCCCCGCGGCAGCGCGCTCTCACGTCTCGCCTGGAGTTCCGCGCTCGATCGTGCCATCATGCTGCCATACACTCCTTCGTTACACGCCTTGCCAGTTTTGCGGTAGCGCGGTCACGGCCGCTCCTCCGTTGGTGCGCTGGCCTTCTCGATCACCTGGAAAACCCAGTAGTGCGCGTCCTCCTCGGCGGTATATCTGCCGTCATTTAGACGGTGTGCCGGCACAAGGACGCCCGCATCCTGCAGACGCCCCACCTCGTCATTAAAGGATGTGGTCTCCGCGTAGCTCTTGCGGGTGCTTGCGATGATGAACCCGTTTGGGCGCGTGAGGCGGGCCAGTTCGCGCAGCCCCGCCGGTCGGACATGCCCGAGCGTGAAGACGCCGCAGCAGACCGTGATGTCGTAGCTCGCGCTGGAGTAATCGGAGAGCGGCCCGTTAAGGTCGACATCGCCTTGGACATGGCGGTAGGCGCGGGTTTGGCGGGCCTTTTCAGCCATCTCCTCGGAGAGGTCGATCCCGTCGATCACCCGGAAGCCCAAGCGTTCCAGTTCCACGCCGACGAGACCTGTTCCGCAGCCGGCGTCCAGGATTGCGATGCCATTTCGCTGCCTGGCCAAAAAGGCCGTCTGCACGACACCCGCCAGTTCCGCCACGATCATCGGCCCGCAGTACTCGTCGCGGCAGACATCCAACTCGTAGGAACTGGCCCATCCGCGATAGAAATGGGCCAGACGACCCGCGTCACTGTCGAGAGTGTGGGAATCCTTGATGCGTGCTCGTGCGGCTTGCTCGAGCGCCGTGTGCCGATCGACAGGGGTCATAACAGTTCCTTCCTATTGGGGCAGATGGTCATGCGTGCTGCCGTCTCGGAACAAGGGTTTCAAAACTCGTGCCAGTTGGGCCGAACCAGGCGAAGAGACATTTATGTGATTGTTTCCAGCTATTTGGCCGAGGCAAATAAGGATTGGCTAAACAAGCCGGTGTCGCGAAACAGACAAAGTTGTCAAGCGAAGTGAGGCAATTCGCCCCCCTGTTCTCAATTCGCCCGACAAAAGTGGCGGAATGTTCGGATGCCGTCCCATGAGACCATTATCGGTGACGTCGCAGACAGCCCCAACGGTAGGCGCCCCCCTTTCCCCGCACACCGCAGGGTTGCCCAGTGAAACTGTCTGTAAGTGGAATCCCGCGGGCGCAGGTCCAATGCCGCAGCCGCTCTGGTTAAGTCCTGCTTAGGCGGTTATCCGGTGCAGTAGATCGGCCGCCTGCCGCGCAACCAAGATAGACGTAGCACAGTGTCGACCAGTCGGTGACTCGGCGTTGCCTGGCCAGCACTTGGCCGTCCGGCACGGTTGTGTGCGTCAAGTTCTTGTGTGGATGCCAGCCATTTTGCAAGGAGGAACCTGAAGCATTGGACATGTGATCGAGTGCGGTCATGTGTCAGGCCTTGATTTGCGGCCGTTCCATGTGCCGCGGGCCGGTATGGTGATGCGCGGATCAGGTCCAAATCAGCAAAGCGAGCTTGCGTGGGCTCTCAACTTGACTCTGGTTTTCCTGACCCCGATCTGATCGATCATTTGCCCATGCAGTTCATGCCTTCCTCACATCTCCGACGTCCCGGTCTCAGGTGCGTTGTTGCAAATCACGCAGGCACCGTCGCCGGATTCCGGTAGTCCTCCTGTTTCGTCAGCATGGCCCAGATGCCACGCGCCATCTTGTTGGCCAGCGCGATTGCCACCAGCATGCGCGGTTTCTTCAACATCAAGCGGGCAAGCCAGGAACCGTCGGGCGCGCGCCTCCGAGACGCCCATCGAACCACAGCCATGGCGCCGATGATGAGCAACCGCCGAATATCGCGCTGGCCCATCTTCGATACTTTCCCTAGTCGTTGCTTGCCGCCGCTCGACTTCTGCCGAGGGACCAGCCCGAGCCAGGCGGCGAAATCGCGACCGCACTTGAAGGCTTCCATCGGCGGCACGCAAAGGTTTCAATGGCAAGGGCAGCGATAGGGCCGACACCGGGCATGGTCTGCAAGCGCCGAGATGTTGCAGCTTGCTTGGACAGCGTGTCGATCGTCTTCTTCAATGCCGCGAGCCGGCTGCTCAACTGGTCGATCTGGTCAAGGAGAGCGCTGCAGATGTCACGGACCAGATCCGGCAGGTCTGCGCTCTCGTCCTCGACGATCTCTGCCAAACGTGGCAGGTGGCCGATGCCTTGCGGAGCAACATAACCGAACTCATAGAGGTGCGCGCGCAGCGCATTCACCAATTCGGTTCTCTGATTCACGAACTGCTCTCTGGTGCGAAACACGATAGCCCGGGACTGCTGCTGCTTGGTCTTCGGTTCGACAAAGCGCATTGTCGGTCGTTGCGCTGCTTCGACGATCGCCTCCGCATCTGCGACGTCGTTCTTCTGCCGCTTGACGAACGGTTTGACATAGGCCGGGGCAATCAGTCTTGGCTCATGGCCAAGCCGAGCCATCTGACGGGCCCAGTAGTGGGAGCTGCCGCACGCTTCCATCGCCACGACACATGCCGGTTGACTCGCCATGAACTTGCAAAACTGCAGGCGCGACAGCTTCTTGCGGAACACAACCGATCCATCAGCTGCCGCCCCGTGCAGCTGATGGACGTTCTTTGCCAGATCGATCCCAATGATGGTAACCTTTTCCATGGATGCCTGCCTCTCCTTTGCGTGGCGCTAACACCACAAACTTTGGCACATTGCGATGCCGTCGGAGAAGGCTGGCATCCACCCCATCAGCAAAAAAGGGGCGGCCATGGTGCTGGTCATGCGGCTTGGCGCAGAGCGAGCTTCTTGTGCTCGCGCAGGTCGTCCATGTTGATGTAGCGGTTGGCCTCCATCAAGTTTTCGTTGGTTTCGACGGCCAGCGCCCTGACGAGGCGCAGGCAGCTCTGTGAGTTTGGAAAGATGCGCACGACATAGGTGCGCCGTCGGATTTCCTCGTTGAGCCGTTCAAGCATGTTGGTGCTCTTGAGATGCTTGTGGTGCTGGCGTGGCAGACGAAAGAAGGTCAGCGTGTACTCGATGGTCTCCTCCACCCATGTCGTCAGTCGTGGGTAGCGGGCCGACCATTTGGAAAGCCATGCGGCGAGATCGGCCTTGGCCTCGGCGAGATCGCGCCGGTCGTAGAGCCAGCGCAGTTCCTGCAGGCAATCGTCGCCATGCTTTCTCGGCAGGTGATCGAGCGCGTTCCTGAGGAAGTGCACGTAGCAGCGCTGCCATGCCGCCTCCGGGATCACCTCGCCGATCGCCGCGACCAGGCCGGCATGATCGTCAGACACGACCAGCTCGACGCCCTTGAGGCCGCGCGCCTTCAAGCCGACGAGAAAGTCCCTCCAGGCCGAGCGGCTCTCGCGATTGGCCATCTCCACGGCCAGGATCTGACGCCGGCCGTCCCAGTCGATGCCAACCGCGATCAGCACCGCCTGGCTCATGACGATGCCGGCTTCGCGCACCTTCTCGTAGCGAGCATCGAGGATGAGGTAGGCAAAAGGCTCTTGAAGCGGGCGCTCGGCAAACGCTTTCAGCGGCGGCGCGGCTGCCATGTGCTTTGCTTCCCGAGTCACAATGCGGGTTTCGCGATCGCCGAAGTCCTGCTCCACCAGAGGCAGGATTTCGGGGTCTTCGTTTCCCAGCAGCGCGACGCAGATCTCTCTCCCTTCGATATACTCTTCCACGAGCGCATCCTGGGCATATTGCGTGACGATCACTTCTACAGCCTGCCTTAACTGAGCGGGTTCATGTACAAGTTGCACTCCGCAGCTGTCGGATTCGTGGCGCGGCTTCACGACCAATGGGAATTGCAGCTCGCCAGTACTTTGCGCGCCGCGACGCATCACACGAAAACGGGGCGTCGGCACGCCATGGTCGCGGATGAGCTGCTTTGTGATAACCTTGTCGAGCGCCAGCCCATGCCCGAGCGGGCCCGATCCGGTGTACGGAACGCCGGCCATCTCGAGCATGGCCGGGACGTGGGTGAGACGGCACTCGCCCTGAATTCCGTATGCCATGTTGAAAACGATTCCCGAGGGGCAGCCTTGGGACTCAGGTGGCATGAATCGCTGGAGCGTCACGAGAAGTCCCTTATCGCCTTCGCACAGCAGCGTCTCGTGCCCGCCCTCTTGCAGTGCCGCCGCCACGCTTTTGCTCGTCTCACAGCCGAACTTGCCGGGGCAAGGCTCTAAGTGTTTAGTCGACCAGAACCGGCCTACGTTAATGGCACCACCCGCACGGCGCCGCCCAACAGGATGTATCCGTCGGTCCATTGAGCAAGGCGTTGGCCAGATTGCCTCACCCGCTCGCCACGGTACGTACCAGTGCAGCTGACAATCGCAATCTCACCCCGCAGTCCGCTCGCCATTCTCATCCATACAACAACGGGTTCCGTTTCCCGTAGACCACGCCCGGCCGCAACCAATGACTCGGCGAACGTCGGGTTTTCGTAATCGCCCTTTGGATCGTAGGTCATGCCGATCTTCTGCATGACTTTTTGGCTCGGCGCGTTCTCCCTGGCCGTGCAGGCGGCGACCTCAGGCAGACCGATTGACCAAGCGTAGTCGAGCCATGCCCGCGCGCCTTCCGGCGCGAGTCCTTTACCCCAGTGCTCCTTTGCGAGCACCCATCCGATTTCAACGCGCGGTTGCCTAGGAATTGCGGCCTGCACCGCCTCGCACACGACGCCGAGCCCGATCAGACCAATAAGCTCGCCGGTCTCCCTTAGCTCCGCCGCCTGAAAATGAAACCCGTTGGTCTTGGCGCGCTCAATCGCAAGGCCGATCTTCACATTCGCTTCCTTGGCCGTCAGTACTTTGGGAGAGAACCGTCTGACGTGCGGATCACCGTAAATTCTTGCCATCGGGCTAAGGTCTTTGTCCTCCCAAGGCCGTAATGTTAGACGGTTTGTGGTCAGCCTCATCAGTCAAACTAATCGAGGTTTCTAGATCTTTGCGTGAGTGCGACTTATAAATACATTAGCACGGCACCCATCAATCTTACAGGACGTCACCTGCTTGTGACCCCCTAGCGCTCTTGTTCGCCAGCCTCGGGGGCGGGCGATCGACCAATTGACTGAGCCGGCGGCACGCTGAAGTATTGCCTCTGTTCCAGCACGGCTGGTTGAAACTGCGATGA
>NZ_JBVVQS010000058.1:0-13845 GCF_055811575.1 Mesorhizobium sp. WSM4815
TTCGGCATAAACTTTTTCGGCGGTGCCTGCTTCAAACTTTGTGGTGACAATAGCATTGTCGGTGATCTGCGGGCGCAAAGAGTATATTACAATTATTCGAAGGATCTGTTGCGAGGTTGACAACTTGAGTGGCCGGACGCAAGCGTCGTTGCAGCCAAGCACGTCGACAGTCGTTCGAATTGTTGGAAAGCTCATAGATCGGATGCGATATCACCATGCTGCACCCAAAAGTGCGGCATAGCGAGTATCAGCCACATCAACGCGAACGCTTCGAGGAGTCAATCGTGACAGTCCGGGAATAAGCGCGACGTTTAATGAGGTCGCGACACTTCCCATGTCCGTGAAAGAACGAACACCTGTTTCACCCACGGCTATAGTGGCCACGGAGCCACGGGATCGCACCTTTTGGCTGCACCTGGCCCGAGGGCGACGCTCTTCGATTCTTCGAGAAGCTGCCATGATATCCGTTCCCAGGCGGTCGAATTTTCCGGGCGCAATATTCAACGCTCGGGTCCTGGTGGTAGATGTTCAGGGATGCGGTCGGACGGTAGGGTAGCTCTTAAGGTCTTGGTTTGGACCCGGTTTTCCAAGCGTGGTGAAAGAGCGCATTTTGCCAGCCGGGTCACTTTGGCGCCAGTCGCACGTACTCCGGATGCATAATGCTCGTTAACACTCGGGACCTCGTCATCCACTCAGGAAATCGGCGATCCGTTTTGATGACCTTTCGGGAGGCTAAGCAAGAGCCTGCCGCCGGTTGTCCAGTCGTCACGCGACCGTGACCCGCTCGCGGCGCGCGCGCTGCCGGCGTCCTCCCCAACGGCCGGGCGCTATTTCCAGGCGCAGGATGGGGTCGTTTGCAGCTTTTTGGTGTGAAGGGCTTTTGTTCGACGGTATGTTCCTTGCCGCTGGCGGGTTTGGGCAATCCGAGAGGCCTGAACCAAGGACTGACGATTGTCTCGAACAACTGCGGCGTCGATGATGTTGGCCTCGGCGTGCTCCTGAAAACGAAGCAGATCTAGAATCTAGTGATGATCTCGTCCTATCTCTGGCGAGAACGGGACGAGACCGACGCCGATCTCATCAATGCCGGAAAGCAGGACGGTGATGGCGCTGCCGTTTCTGCTTTTTCGACTCGGCACAAAGCTTCATAATGATCCGTCGCGACAAGATGCCGAGGCAATCCTCGGCGCGATGGAAGTTTCGGGCCGGTGACCTCGCTAGCTGGATGATCCCCAGCAAGCTTGTCAAAGGCATGAGGCCATGGACCTAGTGGCTGGGGTCAAACGGTTGTCTTGGTCATGGATCACACCAGCAAGGCCGGAGAGTCCAAGGTGCTGAAGGCCTGCACTTGGCGCTGACCGGCTAGCGCGTGGTCCACCCGATCATCACGAGCCTTGGAGTGCTCGATCTCGTCGAAGGCGGTTTGAAGCTGGTACGAGGGCGTCACTGACAGTCAACCGCGCAGCGCAACCGAAGCAACCATCGTCAACTGATGTGCCCCCTTTTCCATGCAGCCCAGTCAAGATCGTGAGCTGGAGACCCTTTCGCGCGAAGAGCCGACCAGCTCCCGGGTCACAAAGCGCCACAAGCCTTCCGAAATCCTTGTGCGCTTGGCTGCTTGCGGCGAAGAAGTCACGCGCTCCAAAAGCATTTCCTCGAATAGCACGCGATCTGCGGAATCAGGTCGTTACACGTTGATGTGACAAGCCCCAGGAAGTCATCTGCCGCGATAGAGTTGTCGCTCGGTACCTATTTCTTTTCCGCCAGATCAGGTTTCCCATTATTGACCCATCTGGCTCCGGTCGGAATTCTGAATCCGTGCTTTGCGCCCCGCCGCAGCATTTCCATGAGAATTCCGGCGGCTGGTGGCATAGGAGTCTGTGGATCATGGACAAGATAGATCTCGCGTTCGACTACCGGACCGACCAACCTTTTTTGGGCAAATTCACAAAACTGCATCATGGGCAGGACAAGGCTAGGCACTGCCGATACGCCTAGATCGGCGGATACGAGGCCCGCAACCGCGCCGACGTCACGAACCTCTGTGACGGTCCCGAGTTGAATTTCGGCAATCTGCAAGGCCCGATCCACACACGTGCGAATGCTGCTCAAGGGATCGAATGCGACGAAGTCTTCCCCCGCCAAGTCGTCCCAGGCCACCGTTTCCGTGTCTGCAAACCTGTGAGATTTCGAGCAGATGCACATCAGACTATCCGCTGCGATCCGTTCGCAGACCAGCCGTCCTTTCGCTTTTGGGAAGGAAGTGATGCCAAAATCGACGTCCCCGTTGGAGACATAACGAACAACTTCCTCCGCGAAACCATCCTTTACCAACAATCTAACGTTGGGCCTCGCTTTTCGGAATTCGGAAATGACCTCCGGCAGGATAATGGACGCAACCGAAGAAAGTGCAGCTAGGCTCACAATTCCCTCGAGCCCTCTATGGTAAAGCTGGAACCGTGACAGCCCGCTTTCAAATTCCTCCAGAACGCGACGGGCATTCATCAGTAGCTGTTCGCCGGATGCCGTAAGGACAACCTTCCTTGTAGTGCGCTCGAACAAGCGTGTGTCCAGTTCCTCCTCAACCTCCACGATCGTTCGGCTTAAAGCCGATTGCGCTATGTTCAGTGAGCGAGCCGCAGCGGTATACCCGCCGCGCTCCGCGACCGCGACGAACGCCCGTAAATGCCTGAGGGTGACATTATTGCTCATTCGCGATTGATCTATACTCAAGACATGTTGGACGCGCAATAAATTTAAGGCGAATGTATCAGGATCAGCGTCTTGAGAGATTGTCCATGAACGAAGTCGTGACGAAGCAAGAAGACCAAGCGTTTCACATTATCCTCAATCGACCCGAACGGATGAATGCCGTCAACGAGGCCCTGTATCAACAGACGTTGGATGCGCTGAACCATGCAGATAAGGACTCCGAGATCCGATGCGTGATCCTGTCCGGAAGCGGCCGCTCTTTCTGTGCCGGTGCTGATCTGAAGGCCCACAAATCCGGCGAACGGACGCGCGATGAGCGCGAGGCGTATATTATGCTCGGGCAGCGCGTGTGCGAGCGAATTCAGACGATGAAGACGCCCGTGATTGCCGAGGTGCACGGCTATGCTCTAGGCGGCGGGGCGGAAATCGCGACCTCTGCTGACTTTCTTATCATATCCGAGGATGCCCAGCTCGGATTTCCAGAAATTGCCATTGGAACCTATGTGGGGGGAGGTGTGACGCTCCGCCTTCCGAGGCTCATCGGGTTGAGGAATGCCGCCAAACTTTTGCTGCTGGGCGACAGGATAACCGGCGCAGAGTGCCTGGAGATTGGCCTGGCGACCGAGGCTCCGGCAGCGCATCAGTTAAAGGAGCGCACGGCGGCGTTAGTGGAGCGGATCGTCAGGAACGCACCATTGTCAATGGCTCGCCTCAAGGCGGCGATCAATTTACCACAAAGTCCCGAGGAGCTTTTTCGGGTCGAGGCAGAAGACCTACTAGCGATCATGGAAACCAGCGATTGGGCAGAAGGCGTTGCCGCCTTCGCGGAACGCCGCTCGCCTCGTTTCGAAGGAAGATAGAAATGACCGTGGGGCACCACACAGAAGCAACGGCCGCCTTGAGCGGCGAGCCGGAATTGCCAACTCACACAGGCCGCCAAAACGAAGCAACAGCCTTGAGCCGCGTACTGGAGCCGCATTCTGTAGCGATCATCGGGGCCTCGGCAAACCCTGACAAGCGCGGCTATCAGATCATCAAGGCTCTGAAGAACGCCGGCTACGGCTATCCGATCCTGCCGGTCAATCCTAGAGGAGGGACGATCCTCGATTTGCCAGTTTTCAGTGACGTCGATGCCCTTCCCGAATGTGTGGACATTGCGGTAATCGTTCGGCCGGCGGAGGAAGTGCCGGAAACCCTCATCCAGTGCGGCAAAAAAGGCATTGCCGGCGCTGTGGTTCTGGCGCACGGGTTCCGTGAGCGAGGAGACAAGGGTTCTGCCGCGGAAACGAGATTGCTTGATGCCTTAGCGAAAAGCGGCGTCCGCATCATCGGACCGAATACATCGGGAATGCTGAACTGCACTGTGCAGGCGGATCTCATTGGCCTGCCGGAACTGCCGCCGAGCGGGCCAGTCAGTGTTCTGACCCAAAGCGGCAACATGGTGCTTTCGGTCGTCGAAGACAGTCGCTCCATCAATGGTCCGGGCTTCGATGTCATCGCGGGACTCGGTAACCAGACCGATATCGAGTATGGCGAATTGATCGAGGAGCTTTCCAGGCGTGAAAGTACCCACTCAATCGCCATCTATAACGAGGGATTTTTTGACGGCCGCGGATTCCTCGACGCGGCGGCACGAGTGGGGCAGAGCTGCCCGATTGTGATGCTGCGCGGCGGGAGATCCATCGAGGGCCGGAAGGCGGCGCTTTCCCATACAGGTTCGATCGCCGGTGCGGACGAAATCTCCGTAAAGGTGTTGGCCCAAATGGGCGTAACCCTGGTCGATCGTTCGGATGAGTTGTTGCCGGTTGCTGCGCTTCTCGCAACCAGTCCACTTCCTAAACCAAAAACCGGGGTTGCGGTTCTGACCGACGGTGGTGGACACGCAACACTCGCCGTTGATGCGTTGTCACGGGCGGGGGTGCCGCTAGCATCCCTTTCAGAACACACCAAGACCAAGCTGAGAAGTGTCCTCGGCAAGGAGGCCAATGTCGAAAATCCGATTGATGTTGCAAGCGCCGCGGACGCCTATCCCGACGTTTTCCCCGAATGCATCGAAATTCTGGCGTCAGATCCCCAGGTAGGGCTCGTTCTGACAAACGGGTTGTTTGGAGCCTACCACATAAGGTTCGATGCATCTCTGTTGAAAGCTGAGAATTCGGCGGCCGAGCGGATCGTGGCTTTGCGGAAAACCAGCGGCCTGCCTCTGGTCTTTCATAGCTGCTACGGCAATCGCAAGCCAGAGAATCACGACATCTTACGAAATGGCGGAATCCAGATTTTCCCCTCTATCGATTTCGCCGTGACCGGTTCCAAGGCGCTGTTTGAAAGGGCTAATTGGCTTTCTAACCAGAATAGAAATGACGATAGGCTGGCACCGGACGCGCCCCGCGTTTTCGTTCCCAGCGGGCTATCGGCAGAGACGACAGCCCGCGAGATGTTGCAGAAACTGGGCGTGGACACTGGCGAATGGTCGGCGGCAAGCGATGCCGGGGCCGTAAGTTCGGTAGTCTCTAGGTTTGGCAAGCCCTGTGCAGTGAAGCTGGACTCGTCCGTAATCGTGCACAAATCCGATGTCGGTGGTGTTCGCCTCGGCGTGACGCGAGAGGCGGCGCGCGACGCCGCGGATGACATCACCAGGGCCATGGCGTCCCATGCTCCCCCGGTGACGACCTTCGGTTTCATCGTCACGCCGATGGTGACTCACGGCGTGGAGTTGTTCGTGGGTGCCATCAATGATCCAGTCTTCGGCCCGGTGGTCTTGTTTGGCTCAGGGGGCGTGCTGGTCGAAGCGGTCAAGGACGTGACCTTTCGCGCGGCGCCGCTTTCTCCGGCGGAAGCTTTGGACATGATCAACGAGACGGGTGTTGCGAAGATCCTCGATGGTTTCAGAAACTATCGGCCAGTCGACAGGCGGTCCCTTGCCGACTTTGTCTCGTCCGTCTCCCTAGCGGTGATGAGAATGGAAAATCTCTCAGAACTCGACATCAACCCGATCATCGCGAATGAAAGCGGGATCTACCCCGTTGATGTGAGGTTGGTCGGAAACAAGAGAAGCTTGATGTCTAGCTAAGGTCAGGACCTATTAATCCGGTTGAATTGATGGTGAGCGGCTGATTCATTGTTGGCGGAGGTGCCACGATGGATGATTTGCTGATGTTATCGCCGGAGCAGATGCGGCGGATCGAGCCGTACTTCCCGCTGTCGCACGGCGTGCCTCGGGTAGATGATCGGCGGGTGCTCAGCGGGATCCTGTTCGTCATCCGCAATGGGTTGCGCTGGCGGGATGCTCCGGCCGGTTACGGGCCGCACAAAACGATCTACAACCGATTCATCCGCTGGAGCCGGATGGGCGTGTTCAACCGCATCCTGGCCGAACTGGCGGCTCGGGCCGGTGACCCGGACCAGTTGATGATCGATGCGACACACCTGAAGGCACATCGCACCGCCGCCAGCCTGCTCAAAAAGGGCTCTACCCCGATGTATTGGACGCAGCCGAGGCGGCCTGACCAGCAAGCTACAGGTGGTCTGCGATGGCAAAGGTCGTCCACTGCTGCTGTACCTGACCGAAGGCCAGGCCAACGACCACAAAGCTGCCGCCGCGCTACTCGAGCACCTGCCGCCAGCCCGCCACCTGCTCGCCGACCGTGCCTATAGCTCGATCGGCTTCCGCGATGCCCTCGTCCAGCGCGGCATCACTCCGTGCATTCCGCCCCATGCAAAGCACCGCATCAAGCATAACTACGATCCGGTTCTCTACCGCCAACGCCACAAGATCGAGAACACCTTCGCCCGCCTCAAGGACTGGCGACGAATCCATACCCGATACGACCGCTGCGCTCACACCTTCCTGTCCGCTATCGCTTTCGCCGCCACATTCATCTTCTGGATCAATGAGTCCTGACCCTAGCAGAAGCACAGACCGTGTCTGCGTTTTTGTCACTCACATTCACGACGGCGGCGCTGACACAGTCCGATTTAACGGCGATCTGATTTTTTTCTCGAGGCGGAGGCCCGACCCGAATGGTTGAATTCGTCCGCATCGTCGAAATGGGACCACGAGACGGCCTGCAGAATGAGAAGCGCCTCGTCCCGACCGCCGAAAAGATCCGGCTCGTCGACTTGCTGTCCGACTGCGGCTTCCAAATGATCGAAGCGACCTCGTTCGTGTCGCCGAAATGGGTGCCGCAGCTGGCCGACGCGGCCGACGTTATGGCCGGCATCCGTCGTGCGCCCGGCACCGCCTATGCGGTGCTGGTGCCCAACATGAAGGGCTACGAGGCCGCGCGGGCGGCGAAGGCTGGCGAAGTCGCCGTGTTCGCGTCAGCCTCCGAAACTTTTAGCCGCAGCAACATCAACTGCTCGATTGCCGAAAGCCTCGAGCGTTTCCACCCTGTGCTCGCCGCGGCCGCCGCCGACCGCATTCCGGTGCGAGGCTATGTCTCCTGCATCACCGACTGCTCTTACGAAGGACCGATACAGCCGGCTGCCGCCGTGAAGGTTGTGACCGAACTCCTTAATATGGGCTGCTATGAGATTTCGCTGGGCGACACCACTGGCCAAGGGACGCCCGCAACCATCGCGGCCATGCTCGATGCTGTGTTGGAAGCGGTGCCGGCCGGGAGACTCGCTGGACACTATCATGACACTGGGGGCCGCGCCCTCGATAACATTCTGGTAAGCTTGGAGCAGGGCCTACGCACCTTCGATGCTGCGGTTGGCGGGCTTGGCGGCTGCCCCTTCGCCCTGGGAGCAAAGGGCAATGTCGATACCCTCGCCGTCGCAGCAATGCTAGCGGACAGGGGCTATGAGACCTGCCTCGACATGAAGCGATTGGAGGAGGTGGCCCGCTTCGCGGGAAGCCTTAGAGAGGAGCGACCATGACCTTCGACACTATTTGCATCACGACCGACGAGATCGGTGTCGCTACGTTGATCCTGGTCCGCCCGGACAAGCACAACGCTATGTCTGGACAGATCATCGCCGAGCTTGCGGCCGCCGCGGAACTGCTCGCCAATGACAACAAAGTGCGAGCGGTGGCGGGGGCGACAGCTTCTGTGCGGGCGCCGATCTCGCCTGGATGCGGGCGCAGGCCTCCTCCGCGCGTGACGAGCGAATCGCCGAGGCCATGAAGCTGGGGGTGGCTCTTCGCGCGCTCAACGCATTACCCAAACCCCTGATCGGCCGCATCAACGGCCAGGCATTCGGTGGCGGTCTCGGCCTAATGAGCGTCTGCGACGTTGCGGTAGCCGTCGACACCGCGAGGTTCGGTTTCACCGAGGTCCGGTTAGGACTCATCCCTGCGACGATTTCCCCTCATGTGCTGGCTCGGATGGGAGAAGGCCGCGCGCGGCGGGTCTTCATGTCAGGCAGGATATTCGACGCCAATGAAGCCCGCGAACTCGGACTGGTTTCCCGGGTCGTGCCGCCGACCGACCTGGAGGCGGCGATCGAGGCTGAGGTCCGGCCCTATCTCTCGGCCTCGCCGCGGGCAGTCGCCGCCGCCAAGGCGCTTGCGCGCCGACTTGGGTCGGAAATCGACGACGCGGTGATCGGCGAGACGGTCGCTCTGCTGGCCGATGCGTGGGAAACGACTGACGCCGCCGACGGAATCGCGGCCTTCTTCGATCGCCGCAGACCGCGTTGGCAGGCGTGAGGCCGGCCGTGAGCCGTTTCGTCGACCGACGAATTTCCGCAATAGGCCGATCACAGCCCAAGCTCGATCAGAGCCAAGCTTGGTTGCTGCCCGTGCGGACCTCAACGATGTCATCTGGCACTGAATTTGGTTCGTCCTCACTTTCTGTGGTGGTCGTTATCGTGCACTCGCTTGCCAAAGCAATCGGTGCCGGATGAAAAAGCGGGATTAATTCCGGCCAGAAACTCGGCGCCTTCCATTTCAAAGTCCAATGAGACCACAGGACCGCGCCACCTCGAAGATTGCATCTCGGTACCTGAAGGCTCGATCAAGGTGAGGCAGGAGGCGAGATTGCCGATCTGATTCCTGTTCACTTTGTGGCCGACGTCTATCGCGCCGCAATTCCTGATCACATACGCAAGCGTCCGGGTCGCACAACCCCGGCAGCGCGTCGGGGGGCACACCATAAGCGCTTTGCAGTTCGGGCGGTGGCGTCAGCGAGCGCCGGCCCAAGATGATGAACGATACATTTCGACCGAGATCCTGCGGGATCGGCCGGCGACAAGTCGGTATCAAAGCGTTCAGCGAAAGTTCGGCGGCCGCAAAGCGGGCTCGCAGACAAATCGGCGGATTGCTCACTCCTCTTGCCCGCACAGGGCGGATCCGCAATTGTCCTGCCGTATCGGCTCTGCGCACGGCTCGATGACCACCTACGAAGCGCGACCAACCTGCTCTTCGTCGGGATGTTCAGGTGTTCTCGGGCAAACGCAAGCGAGCAAGCGGACCGATTAACTCTGGACGGGTAATCTCAACCAACACCTCAAGAAACAGGATGCAGTCGCAAAAAAGTCGTTCGCCGATTGATTTTTTTACGACTGCCCAGAGGCGCCCTTTTCTATAGCCTACAGAAGCAGCAAAACTGGGAGGTTCAGATGGGGTATTTCACTAGGCACGGCAAGCCTATGCCTACGCTCTTCAACAGTCTCGCCGAGGAAGCAAAAAAGGGCGGGATTGACCGGCGCGAATTCTTGACACTCGCTTCCATCTTCGGCGCGTCGACAGCTATGGCCTACTCGATGCTGGGTACCATCCCGCCGGCCCGCGCCGAAGAAGCGCCCAAGAAAGGTGGAACCCTGCGAGTGGCCCATCCCGTTTATGCTCCGAGGGATCCTCGCGTCAATGACTTGCCGGATTTGGCTAACATCTACAGGCAATTCCTGGAACCTTTGGTCAAGTATACCCCGGAACACACCTTTGAACCGAGACTTCTTGAAAGCTGGGAAACGAATGACGACGCGACGGAATATGTCCTGCACTTGCGGAAGGGTGTCAAGTGGAACAACGGGGACGACTTCACTGCAGACGACGTGATTTTTAACCTGCTGCGCTGGTGTGAAAGGGACGTACCTGGAAACACGATGGTTTCGCGAATGGCTACACTTGTGGATGAAAAGACAGGAAAAGCGCTGGAAGGCGCCATTGCACAAGTTGACGATCACACAATCAAGCTCAAGCTGCCAAAGCCCGATATTACGATCATCCCAACATTTTCCGATTATCCAGCGCTGATCGTCCACCGTGACTACGAAAAGAACGGGTCCGATATCGCTGCGCATCCCATAGGCACGGGCCCGTTTGAACTAGTATCATTCGACGTGGACAAAATGGCCGTCCTAAAGCGTCGAACAAACGGAAGTTGGTGGGGCGGTGAAGCGTACCTAGACGAAGTGCGATTCATAAGTTACGGCGCCGATCCTTCCACTCTTCTGAGCGCCTTCGAGTCAGGCGAAGTAGATGCTAACTATCAGACCGAGGTAAATTACGTCACCGCATTTGATGACCTGGGCTTGGTGAAGTACGAAGCGAATACGTCTGCCACGATAGTGTGCCGCGCCCACGTCACCACTAAGCCTTATGACGATCAGCGGGTGCGCAATGCACTGCAGTTGGCGGTCGACAATAATGCTGTGCTGCAAACTGCCTACAATGGCTACGGCACCGTTGCTGCGAATTATCACGTAGCACCACTACATCCGGAGTATTACCCTGTTCCGGAGACAAAGAGGGATGTTGAGGCTGCCAAGCGGCTTATGGCCGAAGCTGGCCAGGCCGGCTTTGAACACGACATCATCACTCCTGACGGGGATTGGTGGAGGGACACCGGCGATGTGATTGCTGCGCAGTTGCGAGAGGCCGGATTCAAGGTGAAGCGCACCGTCGTTCCCGGGGCCACTTTTTGGAACAATTGGTTGAAGTACCCACTCTCGATAACGAACTGGAATCATCGGCCCCTGGGTGTGCAGAATTTGGTGCTTGCCTATCGCAGTGGTGCCGCATGGAATGAGTCGGGCTGGTCAAACCCAGAGTTCGATAAGAAACTCGACATCGCGTTGACACTGCCGGACCCACAAAAACGCAAGGCGGTCATGCAGGATGTTGAAACGCTCCTGCAAGAATCCGGTATCATCATTCAGCCTTATTGGGTTTCCTTGTTTAATCATTCGACAAAGCAAGTAAGGGGCTACAAGATGCACCCGGCATTCGAGATTGATCTCGGTAAGGTTTGGCTCGACCGGGCTGCGTGAGATGACTGGATCTGGTTTGATCAATGGGCTTCGTCGGGGACGACGAAGCCCCATGCGACCTCAACTGGGAGTGCCTGGCGGCTCGTCGACAACTCGTAATCCGATGAGCGCGTCGCTGGACGAGTCGAGCGGCGAGGCTACGCGCCTGCTCGGGAGTTCGCGGTTGGTGATGCTTATACTTTGTTTCTCCAGTCGTTGGTTGAAGTTCTGTGGCCGCCACCGCGTCAGCGAACTGGATTTGCAGATCTGCCGCGGATGATCAAAGAGGGCGAGACACTGGCACGTTTCAGGCCCTGTAGCTGATGCAAAAAAATAGCCCGCCTATTGACTTTAATTCGAGTGGCAATCCAGGACTGGGCTGGTAAGCATCACTTCAGATCGCTGCTGTTTCAGCAGACTAAGAATAAGATCATGATCGACATTGATAGGTGGGGAGATCCGCCCGTCAATCGGGAGGTTGCCATCCTGAGATTCACCCTGAGGCGCCTCGGAGTCATGGCGCTGACTATGTTTGCGTTGACCCTTGTTGTCTTCTATCTGGTCAACTTGGAACCGAACCTCAAGAAGCTTGCACTGGTGCAAACAAACTATCGCGCCAGCGCCGCGGACGTGGAGAACTGGCTCCAAGCGAACGGGTATCGCGAGCCGTTCTTCAAACGCTACGGCGAATGGATCGGCATCTGGCCGAAGAATCCGGTTCTCGACCCCAAGAGCGGCCAGCCGGCCCTCAAGTTCGGCTTCTGCCACGAACCGGAGACACGGCAATTCTCGGGCGTGCTCCAAGGCGATTTCGGCTGCTCGACGCAATTCCGGGTCAAGGTCATTGACACGCTCTGCCCAGCGCTCGTGGCGACGGCTATCCTCATGTTCTGGGTCATGGTGGCCATGCAGCCGGTGGCGCTCGTCGCCGGCGTGCTTGCGGGGATGCGGGAGGGGTCTCGAACGGACCGAATCCTTTCGGTCATCTCGATCGTATCCACCGCGACCCCGGAATATGTCTCGGGCGTTATCTTCACCGTGATCTTCGCGAGCGGGCTCGGATGGCTGAACGGCTCGGCCGCCACGGCAACCGATCAGGGGATCACGCTGTACAATTTCACCCTGCCGGTCATAACTGTCGCATTCTTCGGCGCGGGTTACATCGCCCGCATGACGCGCGCCTCGATGGTCGAGGTCATGACTGCCCAATACATCCGAACGGCCCGCCTCAAGGGTTTGAGCTTCCATGCGGTGGTCATCAAACATGCGCTGCGCAACGCGTTGATCACACCGTTCACTCTCATCATGCTCCAGTTTCCCTGGCTGCTCACCGGCGTCGTCATCGTCGAGACGATGTTCCGCTACCAGGGATTCGGTTTCACGCTGGTGCAGGCGGCAGGCAACAACGACATCGACCTCCTGCTAGCCTGCTCGCTAGTGTCGGTGGTCCTCGTGCTATTCACGCAGCTGATGTCAGACATCGGCTACGTCTATCTAAATCCGCGCATTCGCGTGCAATAGGAGGGCCGGGCGCATGGACCTGGAATCTATTGGCACCACGCGGGTCATCCTCGGCGTCCTCTTCCGTTTCTGGCCAGTGTGGGTGTCTCTCGCTTTTGTCATGGGCCTGAGCCTCGCTTTCAGGAAGAGACTAGGCCTTTATGGTCAGCTATTCGACAGTGGTGCAGGTGTCGCAGGTGTCGTAATCTGCCTCTTCTGGCTGTTCACAGCGATCTTTGCCTCGATCATCGCGCCATTCGATCCGCTCGCACAAATCTCGATCATGAAGAATGCACTGCCTGGTTCCATCGACCCTGGCACCAAAGACGTCTTTCTGTTGGGCGGCGACAGGCTCGCGCGCGACGTGTTCTCGCGGATGGTCTGCGGCAGCCGAATAGTGATGGTTATCGCGCCGTTCGCCACCGCCTTCGCGCTGATTGTCGGCATCGGACTTGGCCTGCCGGCGGGCTATTACGGTCGCGGAATCGATTCCCTCCTGTCCTTTCTCGCCAATCTAGTGTTGGCCTTCCCTGTTATCCTCCTGTTCTACCTGCTCGTGACGCCCGAAATCCGCCAGCTGTCCTTCGACAACTGGTTCAGCGAGGCAACTGGTATCGGAATTTCGGTCCCGCGGCTGCTCGCGGCCTTCATCTTTCTGCTCCCGGTCATCTTCTTCCTGACTCTGTTCCATACGCGGTTCAGGGACTGGCCCGACCGGCACTACCTACTAGTTGGACTGACGATTCTGATCGGCGGCTGGATCTATGCCGGCCTGGTCTTCGATGCCGATCCGTTCAAGATCATCCACATCGATCCCAACCAGCTCAACATCTTCGTGGCGGTGGTGCTCGGCTCCTCGCCCAGTGTATTCCGCATCGTGCGTGGCCTGGTCATGGATATTAAAACGCGCGACTATGTTGCGGCGGCGCAGACGCGCGGTGAATCGCCCTGGTACATCATGCTGTGGGAGATATTGCCCAATGCGCGCGGGCCGCTGATCGTCGATACCTGCCTGCGCATCGGCTACACCACGATCCTGCTCGGTGCGCTCGGCTATTTCGGGCTGGGACTGGCGCCGGAAAGCCCGGACTGGGGCACGGCGATCAAGGATGCCAGCCGGCTTCTGCGCTCGTTTATCCATCCGGCGCTGCCGCCGACGATCGCATTGATGTCGTTCGTGCTGGGCCTCAACCTCCTGGCGGATTCGCTGCGCGAACAGTCGATGAAAGATTGATGCTGGGAAGATCGATGCCGGGCTCCGGCCCGACATGAACAACAAGGATTGGAGCGACCCATGAATGAGGCAGTTCGAAATCCCGCCAAGCCGACCAACGGGCCGACCAACGGGCCGATCATCGAAATCGAGAACCTGTCGATCTCCTTCTTCACCCGCAAGGGCGAGATACCGGCCGTCATGGATTTTTCCTGCACGGTCAT
>NZ_JBVVQS010000059.1:0-14179 GCF_055811575.1 Mesorhizobium sp. WSM4815
ATAGCCATCGCCTGTGGCCCGCGGGTTCCTTCCTCGGGGACTTTCGTACGCCTGCCGGCGCCCGAAACTCTTCACGGAAGCGGACTTGCGGCTTCGAGGCCTGGAATGTGAGAAGCGGACATCAGGCGCCCCCCATGCATCGACGTGAACTGACCCTGAGCTGCCCTTCATGAGGATGTTTGCTGCCTGATAGCTGACATTCACAGCAAGCAGCACTACTGTCTCAACGAAGATCCTTTGGCTTTCGCAAAAAATTTAGCCAGCTACCGACAATACGGGCTAAGGTCTCAGCGAAATGGATGGCCAGGCCTTTGAAGAAAAAGAAACTGGGGAAGCGAGCGCGCCGTGGTATGCCCATCGCACAGGTTGCCGCTTTGCCTTATCGCCGCGCTGCAGACGGAGACACTGAAATCTTGCTGCTAACGTCTCGGCAAACGGGCCGCTTCATCTTGCCCAAGGGGTGGCCGATGAAGGGTCGACCAGACCGCGAGGCTGCAGCTCAAGAGGCGGGTGAGGAAGCCGGAGTAGTGGGCACTTTGCATGAGCAACCCGTTGGCAGCTTCCATTATTGGAAACGATTGAAGGACACGTTTGTCCCGATAACCGTTAAAGTATACCCGCTTCATGTGCAGCAGGAGTTGGATGAATGGAAGGAGCAGAAGTATCGAAGACGGGCCTGGCTTAAGCCGGATCAAGCAGCACTTCTGGTCGATGAACCGGAGTTGGCTGCCCTACTGGAATCTATAGCGCCTGAACTGGCTCATTTCTGAACGCTACAGGATAAAACATGCTCAATTGGTTTCGTGCGCTGTTGCCCCGCGAGGAAAAGTTCTTCGACCTCTTCGAGCGCCATTCCCGCATCCTGGTCGCCGGCGCCGAGGCGCTGCAGAAGCTGCTCGATGGCGGCGAGGCCGTCGAGCGCCATTGCCGTAAGATCGTCGAGCTCGAGGACCAGGCCGACGTGGTCACCCGCGAGGTGCTGCTCGCCGTGCGCAAGAGCTTCATCACCCCTTTTGACCGTGGCGACATCAAGGACCTGATCCAGTCGATGGATGACGCCATCGACATGATGCACAAGGTGGTCAAGATGGTGAGGCTGTTCGAGCAAACGAGCTTCGAGCCGCGTATGCGCGAAATGGGCGCCGTCATCGTCGAGGCCGCGCATCTGACCGCCGAGGCGATCCCGCTGCTGGAAAAAGTCGGTGCCAACGTCACACGGCTCGGCGCCCTTGCCGAGGAGATCACCAAGGTCGAGGAGCGCGCCGACGGGCTGCACGACGCAGGCCTGAAGGAACTGTTCCAGCGGCACGGCAGGACCGACGCCATGGCGTGGATCGTCGGCAGCGAACTCTATGGCCAGCTGGAAAAGGTGGTCGACCGCTTCGAAGACGTCGCCAACGAGATCAGCGGCATCGTGATCGAGAACGTTTGAGCGGATGGACCCCACTCTCGCCTTTCCGCTTCTTGTCGGCCTTATCGGCGTCGCTCTGTTCTTCGATTTCCTGAACGGCCTGCATGACGCTGCGAACTCCATCGCCACCATCGTCTCGACGCGTGTGCTGCGCCCGCAATATGCGGTCTTCTGGGCTGCCTTCTTCAATTTCATCGCCTTCCTGTTCTTCGGTCTCCACGTCGCCGAGACCATCGGCAGGGGCATCGTCAGCGCCGACATCGTGACGCCGCAGGTCGTGTTCGCGGCGCTCGTCGGCGCAATCGCCTGGAACATCATCACCTGGCTCTACGGCATACCCTCGTCGAGCTCGCATGCGCTGATCGGCGGGCTGGTCGGCGGGGCTGTCGCCAAGGCGGGAAGCGTCGCCATCGTCTGGTCGGGGCTGCTGAAGACGGTCGGGGCCATCGTGCTGTCGCCGCTTACCGGCTTCGTGCTGGCTCTGGTGCTGATACTCACCGTCTCCTGGATTTTCGTGCGCCAGACGCCGTTCGCGGTCGACAATACCTTCCGCACCCTGCAATTCGTGTCGGCGTCGCTCTATTCGCTCGGCCACGGCGGCAATGATGCGCAGAAAACGATGGGCATCATCGCGGTGCTGCTCTACTCGCAGGGCATGCTCGGGGGCGAGTTCTACGTGCCCTTCTGGGTGGTGATCACCTGCCAGGCAATGCTGGCGCTAGGCACGCTGTTTGGCGGCTGGCGCATCGTCCACACGATGGGCTCGAAGATCACTCGGCTCAATCCGATGCAGGGTTTCTGCGCCGAAACCGGCGGCGCGATCACGCTGTTCGGCGCGACCTGGCTCGGCATCCCGGTCTCCACCACGCACACCATCACCGGCGCGATCGTCGGCGTCGGAGCAGCACGGCGCATCTCTGCCGTCCGCTGGGGCATTGCCGGCTCGATCGTGATTGCCTGGGTCATCACCATGCCCTCTACGGCGCTGATTGCTGCTTGCTGTTATGGAATCGTGGCACTCTTCAGTTAGTGCGGAGCCCGGAAGTTTGACTGACGATCGCGAAGGTCGACTGCTGCCGCTTCTCGAAGTCAGCTTTGGAGAAGCGGTCAGAATGTCGCGAAATGGCGCGATCAAGGCAATGCGCGCTTCAGCCGCTCAGCATGTCCAGGGCGGCATTAAAGGACCGGGTCGGGTGGAAGATTGACGTTCCTGTCTGGAATGGGCAAGGAGCGCCATTTCGCGACATTCATGGCCCGTCTCAAAAGCTGCCGTTCGCGCAACTGCTTGAGTCGACCCCTTGCGGAAGTTCGTTCGCCCCTACCGAATTCACGCCAATGACCCAAAGACGACTGACGTCTGCGGCGACGTGGAAGGCCGCTTTGCGCCCGATGTCTGCCGTAGGGATCAGCTCTGCCGCTTCCTGAAAGCAGACTTAGTGGCACGATCCATATGACTATAATTCGTCATATGAAACCCAGGACTTTCCCTCCAAGCCGAGGGAGACTAGGGTTTAAGTAGTCTCAGTGACCTTTTTCAGCAGCCTAGGACGGTCAGGATCGAGGCCCCTGCTTTGAGCGGCTTTCACGAGCGCGCGGTAGAATAGGGGCAATGGGATCAGCGGGCCCACAAGTTGATGATGCGGGGCGGTCGGCATATCCTGAATGTCTTGAAGCTCGATAGATGGTCGACCGAGCGCGCGGAACGCTTCCACGACGGAGCGCTGACCAGGAAGCGATTCGCGGTCGGCGCTCCAGGCGATTAGGGCACAGTCGGTTTCCGCCAATTGCCAAGGTCCATGAAGCACTTCGGCCGACGAATAGGCCTCGGCGGGAAACTGTACGATCTCCTTAAGCTTCAGTGCCGCTTCCTGGGCAATGCCAAGGGCCGGCCCGCGCCCGACGACAAAGGCCGTCCGGGCCCACAATATCGGCTCGAGATCGATGTTGGGCGACTGCAAAACTCGGCCAAGCCTTCCCGGCAGGCCGTCCAGCCCGGCATGGAGACTGTCATTTTTACTGAGTGTGGCCAGGAGACGCAGTCCCGCAGCCGCAGCGCCGACAAAGCTCTTCGTCGCGGCAACGGCGAGTTCCGGTCCGGCACAGATGGGGATGACGACATCCACGTCCTCGGCGAGCGGGGAGGACTCATCATTCACAATCGCCACGACGGTCGCGCCGCCGCGCCGCGCCATGGCCGCAGCCTGCCTGATATCAGGACTGCGGCCGGACTGGCTGATCACCAGGCACAGCGCGTCCTTGAGCATGAGCTGACGCCCGTAGACCGAGGCGATCGAGGGAGCGATCGAAGCACCGGGCACTCCGAGCTGGATCTCGAAAGCGTAGCGCAGGAAGGTGGCGACATGGTCGGAACTGCCACGCCCGATGGTGGCGACAAGACGCGGCATGCGCGTGCCGAAGCGCTTCCGCACCTCCAGGCTCGCAGCCCTTTGCCTGCCGGCGGAATCCTCGAGAACACTGGGGATCTGCTCGATTTCCCGAAGGGTATGAGCCTGTGCCATTTGAACTCCCTTGAACGCTGAGGCGCTCTCATCTATGAAGTATATCGCCAACGGAATCTAGCCCATGAAAAATTACTTCATCGCCAACCATGAGTTCGAACGGGCCGTTTCGGGCGACGAGGACACCATTTCCCACCTGCTGGCGCTGGCATTCGGCTTCAGCAGAGAGCGCGCACGGGAGTATGTGGCGCATGCCGGTCTTTCCTCGTTTCGCATCCTGCGCACGGACCCCGGTCGGGCGGCGGCGACGGCCGCACTCTTGAAAACCGCGCATTGCTTTGGCGGATCGGACGTGCCCGCAGCCAGCATCGCGCATGTCGCCATCGCTCCGGAAGCAAGGGGGCGAGGACTCGCCAGACCCATCGTCGAATTGTTGTGCGAAGAGGCGCGCCAGGAAGGCGCCTTGATGGTGTCGCTATTCGGCTCGGCGCGCCCGGTCTACCGCAAATGTGGATTCGAACTGGCAGGCAGCGAAATCGTCTACGAGGCGGAGACGGCGGCGCTGCCCGCCAGGACTGACGTCGACTTCTTCCCGCTGCAGCCAGGGGACGACCGGATCAGGCAGGCCTATGCCGAGAAGGTCAACGGTGAAGCCGGCCTGCTTCGTCGGTCCGAAGTGCATTGGGCTGAGTTGTTGAGGGCGCCGGCTGACGGCCTTGCGGCCTTTGGCGCAGGAGCCGACCGCCTCCAAGCCTATGTCGTCCTGGACGCCGGCAATCCAGCCGTCCTGGAGATCAGGGACTGGCATGCGGAAAGCGGAGCGATGGCGGCGGCGCTGCTCTGCCTTGTCGGCCGCTTCCGGTCTGTCTACCCGAAGGTCCGCTGGCATGGCGGGCCGCATGACGACCTTGTCGCAGCCATGCCGGACAAGGGCTGGCGTCTTGCACACCAGGAAGAGTGGATGGCACGCATTATCGACCCTGCGCGGGCGCTCGAGCATCGCGGCTATCGCATCGACTCGGCCACGCTCGGCATCCGCATTGACGGCCCCGGCGTGGAACCTCGCGAGCTCCGACTCGAGATCGCGTCTGGCAAGGCGCGGGTCACGCAGGGAAACGACAACGATCTGCCGACCGTAAGGGTCGATGGGCCTTCCTTCGCGAGCCTTTTCACGGGGTTTCGTTCGGCTTCGAAGCTCGCCCGCCAAGGCGTCCTGTTCGGGGAGACCGACGCCGTGCAACTATGCGATCTTGTGTTCGCCGGCCCCTTGCCCTGGGTTGCCGAGCATTTCTGAGTTCAGTTGCCACGCGCGGGGAAAGCCACAATGACAAAAGCACTGATCGCAAGCCTCCGCTCGACCGCGGGAAACATGACGCCCGCCTTGGCCAAGGTCGCGGAGTTCGTCCTCGCCCACCCCGATACGACCCTCTACCAGAGCATAACCGAACTCGCGGAGTCTTCTGGGTCGTCCGAGGCGAGCGTCATGCGGTTCTGCCGTGACCAGGGCTTTTCGGGCTTCCAGGACTTCAAGCTGGCGCTCGCCAAGGAACTTGCCAATGACGAAAGGGGCAGGGAGAGCGCGGAGCCGGCCGACGACATCCAGCGTCTCGTAGAGACAGCGGTCATCGCGCTGCGCGAGACCGAGCAGCTCATCGTTCGGCAGCATGTCTCCAAAGCCGCGGAGGAATTGCTGGCAGCGCATGCGGTCGAGTGCTTCGGCGTCGCGGCATCGGCCGTCACGGCGCAATATCTCGCCTACAAGATGTCGCGGATCGGCAAGATGTCGCGCGCGCTGGGCGACGCGCACCTCGCCACGATGGCGGCAGGCACCACCGGCAAGGGGTCGGTGCATGTGATCATCTCCAGCTCGGGCTCGACCGTCGATTCCGTCAGGATCGCCGAACTGGCGAAGTCGGGCGGTGCCTTCGTGATCGGGATCAGCAATCGGTCCAAGAGCCCGCTCGCCGCCGCATGCGACCTGACGCTGATCGCATCCTGGCCCGAAACGCCGCTGACGGGCGGCGCCTTTCCATCCAAGATCAGCCAGCTTCTCATCGTCGATGCCCTGGTTGCCGAAATGACCAGGCAGGATCCGCAGCGGCTTGCGATGATCCAACGAACAGCGGAGAGCGTGAGTGACCGATCCTTCTAAGACCGTTCTGGCCATAGACGTAGGAGGCACGAAGATCGCGTTTGCCGACATCGAGGACAACAGGCCGCGCAATCGCCATCAGATAAGAACACCCCGAACCGGGCGCGGTGAAGACCTTGTCGGCGCGATTGCCAAAGAAGTCAGCCGACGCCGTCCGTCGAGAATTGCTGTCGCCACGACCGGGATCGTGTCTGACGGATGCCTCTCGGCGCTAAACCCCGGCACGCTGTCGATCGAAAACGGCTTCCCGTTGTCCGCCCGGATTCGGGAATTGACTGGTGTAACGCCATTGATCATCAACGACGCGCAGGCTGCTGCTTGGGGCGAATACAGGTTCGGCGCCGGGCAAGGATGCCGCAACTTCATGTTCGTCACCGTTTCGACAGGCGTTGGCGGCGGACTCGTGCTCGACGGCCGCCTCGACATCGGCGGTGCCGGCCTGGCGGGCCATGTCGGCCACATGACGGTTGTTGGCGGCGACTCTGCATGCGGGTGCGGCCGGAAGGGCTGCCTGGAGACGCTGGCCTCCGGCACCGCCATTGCCCGACGCTTTCGCGAAGACTCGGGTCAGGTTGTCGGGGCTCCTGAGATTTTCGAGGCTGCCTCCAATGGCGATCAACTGGCCGAACGCATCCTCGACCAGGCTGCAAAGGCGCTCGCTGAAGCGTTCGCCAACATCGTCGCGGCCGTCGATCTTGATGCCGTCGCCCTGGGCGGCGGCGTCGGCCTGGCAGCCGGTTTCCTTGACCGCGTGCGCCGGCATATGTCGCGGTTGCCCGCGGTTTTCCAGCGTCAGATAAAGCCGGCTGCCGCCGGACCCGACGCCGGTCTCGTCGGGGTGGCGGATCTGGTTATGGCGAAAACTTTCATCACAAGTTGAAAGTTGACAAATAACTTCATCCTCGATTAGATGCCCTGACACTGCCGCTGGGGCAGCCAAGAGCGAACGGGGCTGAAGTTGCGAACTGACCTCCTCCAGTCATTGAACGGAACGCTTGTCGTGTCCTGTCAGGCGGACGCCGGAACGCCCCTGGATGCGCCGGAGCACATCGCCGCTCTGGCGGCATCTGTCGTCGAGGGCGGCGCAAGTGCGGTACGGATAGAGGGCGTCAAGAACGTTGCTACCGTGAGCGCCCGGGTCCCTGTTCCGGTGATCGGTCTCGTCAAGACCCAGCGCGCAAGCACCGACGTCTACATCACGGCTACCGTCGAGGATGTGCAGGCGATAGCCCGTGCGGGCGCGCAAATCATCGCTTTCGATGCGACCCGCCGACCGCGCCCAGTTGATGTCCCGACCCTGATCGAGGCCATCAAGGGTCATAGATGCCTGGCCATGGCCGATATCAGCACGACAGAGGAAGCCGAACTCGCAATGGCCGCCGGCGCAGATGTCGTGAGCACCACGATGGCAGGATATACCGAAGACACGCGCGGCCAGACTGGACCGGACTTCGCGCTCATGGGCGCCCTCGGCCGTGCGGGCCTGCCATTCGTGGCGGAAGGCCGCATCTGGACGCCTGAGGATGCCTTGCGTTGCCTGCAACTGGGCGCCCGCTTCATCGTCGCCGGCAGCGTGATCACCCGGCCAACCCTCATCACCCGGCATTTCATCGAGCGAATTGCGTCGGGTGCCGCTCAAATTCCCAGAAGGGCTTCGTCATGACCCACCGCGTTGCTGTTGTCGGTGCTGGGTTCATGGGATCCATGCACGCGTCAATTTTCTCGCGCGCGCCCAACTGCGAGCTTGCCGCGATCGTCGACCCCAACGTCGAGCTTGCCAAAGCGCTGGCGTCAAGGCTCGGAGACGTCAGGGTCTATCCGGGCCACGAGGAGTTGCTGGCGCACGAAAACCTCGACCTTGTCAGCATCTGCACGCCCGATAATCTGCATCGAATTCCGGCCGAAGCCGTCGCCAGGAAGGGCGTCAACCTCTTCATCGAAAAGCCGATCGCCTCGGATATGGACGACGCGAAGGCAATCATTTCCGCCGCCCGCTCGGCTGGCGTGAAGTTGGGCGTCGGATATCTGCTGCGCTTCGATCCTCGCTACGCTCGCGCCAAGGAGATAATCGACGACGGCAAGATCGGCCATCCGATCCATGTCTATGCACGCCGCAACAGCGCGAGGACCGAAGGCCCGAAGCGCTATGCCGGCAAGCTCCCTCTGCCGCTCCACGTCACCGTCCACGACGTCGATCTGGTGCTTTGGATGCTGCGCGGCCAGCGTCCGATCTCGGTCTACGCGCAACAGACGGACCTGCTGCTCGGATCGATCGGCACCCAGGACAGCATCGCCGCCATAGTGCGCTTTTCCGAAGGGACGGTCGTCAACTTCGAAAGCGCATGGTCGCTGCCCTCCGGCACGCGACACATGATCGACGCGAGGATGGAGCTGATCGGGACAGACGGCTCCTTCGAAATCCAGTGTGGCGACAGCGGGCTCTATTTCGCCGACAATTCCCGATCCCAGGAGATCGATACGCAGCATTGGCCAACGCTCGGCGGCGCCGTGGGCGGCGATCTCCGCCAGCAATTGCATGGGGTCCTCGAATGGCTGGATGGCGTCGATCACCCGATCGCTTCCGGTGAAGAAGCGCTCCGCTCTCTGGAACTGACGCTCGCGATGATCCGCTCGGCGGAAACCGGTGAGGTCGTGCACCTCGCCTGATGCTTTGAACGACGGCTGGAGCCGCAACAATGGGAGAATGCAATGTTCAGCAGACGTAAAGTTCTGGCCGCAACCGTGGCCGCGATCTCGATATACAACTTTCCAGGTTCAACCTACGCGCAGGACAAGCCCTTCGACGGGGTGCAGCTGTCGGTGCTGATGGAGGGTCATCCCACAACGGATGCGATCCAGAAGATGCTGCCGGAATTCAAGAAAATGTCCGGCATCGACGTGGCCCTCGAAGTCGTGCCGGAACAGGACATTACCGCGAAGATGCTCCTGGAGATGTCGTCCGGGTCCGGCCGCTACGACGTCGTCGAGAACAACATCATCTACGTTCCCGGCTTCGTGAAGTCCGGCTACATCGTGCCGCTGGACGATCAGCTCGCGAAACATGCGCCGCACTTCGACAAGGCGGATTTCGTCCCCGGATATTTCAACACCAACGTCCTGGATGGAAAGACATACGGTCTGCCGGTCTACGGCGAAAGTACCTTCGTCATGTACCGCAAGGACCTGTTCGAGCAGTACGGCCTGGTCGAGCCGAAGACGTTCGACGACATCGCCAATGCAGCCAAGACGATCTCCGAAAAGACCAACAGGGAGATTGCCGGCATCACCATGCGCGGCCGGCAAGGCATCGAGGGCGTCTATGTCTGGGCTGCCTATCTCTGGGGGATGGGCGGCTCCTTCCTCGCCGACGGCAAGTCCGCGCTCGCCACGCCTGAAGGCATTGCCGCGCTGGACGCGTTCACCAAGGTTCTGAAGGATTACGGTCCGGTGGGTGTCGCCAACTTCGGATGGGAGGAAAACCGCCTGCTGTTCCAGCAGGGCAAGGCTGCCATCACGCTCGATGCGACGGTCAACGGCGCCTACAACGAAGATGCCGCCGTTTCGACCGTGGTCGGCAAGGTCGGCTACGTGCCTGTGCCCCAGACGGCCGCCAATCCCAAGGGCGGGTCCTCCTCTCTTGCGGTGCATAGCCTCTATGTGACGGCCGATTCCAAGAACCAGGAAGCTGCCGCCCTGTTTGCCGCATGGGCCACCGCCAAGGAGCAGCAGGTGAAGTCGATGGAGAGCGACCCGAACTCGGGCGTGACGTCGCTGACCGCGCTGAACAGCGAAAGCTTCAACACGCGCTACGGAGCGTTCAAGGAGGCCATGATCGCCGCGATCAACCAGGGCAATCCGGATTACCTGCCGACGGTCGAACAGGCGAATGAAGTCATCAACAACACAGGCATCGCCGTGTCCAAGGCGCTGGCCGGAGCCGCGAGCTCGGCCGATGCGCTCAAGGAAGCCGACGAGGCCAACAACGCCGCGCTGGCGCGCTGACGCAACAGCCCGGCTTGCCCTGCCGCGAATACCTTCCCAGGCCGCGGCAGGGCCATTTTCCTCAAGCGAGTGTCCGCTCCAATGGTCAGGCTTGCCGACCCGTCACGGATGTTCTTCCAGCCGATCCTGGCTGTCCTAAGCGCCGTCTCCGTCGTCCTGACGGTCTACGTGCTCTGGATGTCGTTTCGCGACGTGTCGCTCATGCGAGCCGGGCGCGACGTCTTTGTCGGCATCGACAACTACGTAAGGTTTTTCTCCGATCCCCGTGGGCTGGCGGCGCTGTGGCGGACCGTCCTGTTCACCGTCCTGGCTACCGGAATAGAAGTCCTTCTCGGATTGGCCGTCGTTCTTTTCCTGGATCGCCATTTTGCGTTCAAACGGATTGTGCGCGCCCTTCTTCTCGTCCCGATCATCATGACGCCTGTCGTCGTCGGCCTGACCTGGCGCTTCATTTTCGACCCGGCATCCGGCATGGCGAACTACGTGTTGTCCCTACTGGGGATCGGAGCCGTGGACTGGCTCGGAAGCACCCAGGTGGCCCTCTTCTCCGTTCTCATCGCCGATATCTGGCAATGGACGCCCTTCGTCATCCTGCTGTCGATGGCAGCCCTCGATTCGGCACCGACCGACCCGCTTGACGCCGCCCGCGTCGACGGCGCGCGCGAATGGCAGGTCAACTGGTACGTGCTGTTGCCGATGCTGCGCCGTGCCATCGCGATCGTGGCGCTCATCCGCACCATCGACAGTATCAAGGCGTTCGACCTCTTCTACATCATGACCCGAGGCGGCCCGGCGCTGTCGACGGAAACGCTGAACTTCTACGGCTACATCGTCGCCTTCACCAATTTCGACATCTCCTACGCGATTGCCGTCGCCGTCATCCTGACGATCTTCACCAACGTGGCGCTACTGGCGATGTATGGCGTGCTGTTTCCACGCAAGGGAGAGCGGCCATGATCCGGCGGACCTTTTTCTATCTCGGCCTACTGATCCTGCTGGCCGCCGTCCTGTTCCCCCTCTACTGGGTCGTCGTCACGTCCTTCAAGACGACCAGGGACGCCTTTGCCATTCCGCCGGTCTGGCTCTTCGAGCCGACGCTCGACAATTTCAAGAGAGTGCTGGCAAACCCGACCTTCCTGCGTGCCTTCGCCAACAGCTTCTTCGTCTCCATGACGTCCAGCATTATCGCCGTCTCGATAGGCGCCCTGGCAGCTTACGGCATGACGCAACAGGAGGCCGCCAAAAGGCGCAGCCAGGAGAAGTTCATCCTGAGCTTGCGCATTGCCCCTGCTCTGATTTTCGTCATTCCCGTCTATTACCTCGCGGTGCGCATCGGGGCGCTCAACCAGCATTGGCTGCTGATTGCCGTCTACGCGTTCATCAACATCCCGTTCGCCATTTCACTGCTCATCACCTTCTTCGACGACATACCGCGCGAGCTGCGGGATGCGGCTCGGGTCGACGGCGCCCGGGAGTTCGCGATCTTCTCCCGAATCTACCTGCCGGCCGCACGCGGAGGCATAGCCGCGACGCTCATCCTTTGCGTCCTGTTCACCTGGAACGAGTTCTTCGTCGCCCTGGTGCTGTCCGGACGCGACACGCAGACACTCCCCGTCAGCATCACATCCTTCCTGACTTTCCAGGGCATCCAGTGGGGTGCGCTAACGGCCGCCGCGACGCTCATCATGCTTCCGATGGTCATTCTCGGCATCATCGTTCAGGGACAAATCGTGCGGGGCATGACCCTCGGCAGCGTCAAGGGTTAAGGAGAAACACATGGCGCAGCTGTCTGTTCGCAACGTTGCCAAGTCCTATGGAGCGGTCAACGTCCTCAATGATGTCTCGGTCGAGGTCGAAGAAGGCGCGTTCGTTGTTCTCCTCGGCCCCTCGGGGTGCGGCAAGTCCACGCTGCTGCACGCGATTGCCGGCCTCCACGAAATCGACTCCGGCGAGATCCGGATCGGCGACAGGGATGTGAGCGCCTTGCCCGCCCGGGAGCGTGACGTGGCGATGGTGTTTCAATCCTACGCGCTTTACCCGACGATGTCGGTCCGGGAGAACATCGGCTTCCCTCTGAAGATGAGAGGCCTCGACAAGGCTGCCATTGCGGAAAACGTCAATAAGGTGGCAGCGGTCCTGAAGATCGAGCCGCTTCTGGAGCGGCGTCCGCGGGAACTCTCCGGTGGGCAGCGACAGCGCGTCGCTATCGGGCGGGCGCTTGTGCGGAACCCGAAGCTGTTCCTGTTCGACGAGCCGCTTTCCAACCTGGACGCAGCACTGCGCGGCGATCTCCGGGCGGAAATCAAGCGTCTCCACCAACGCATCAAGTGTACGATGGTCTACGTCACCCACGACCAGATTGAGGCCATGACGTTGGCAACGAAGATTGTGATCATGAACCGGGGCGACGTCCAGCAAGTCGGCACGCCCCATGAAATCTACCACAATCCGGTCAACCTCTTCGTTGCCCGCTTCATCGGCTCGCCGCCGATTACGCTGTTGCAAGGGAAGGCACAGCTCGGTGCGGCCGGGCTGAGCTTCGTCATCATGGGTGGTGGATCGAGAGCAGAACTCTCGCTCCCCGACCGTTCCTGGAAGCCGGACGACGCGGGTGAAACCGTCATGGGACTGCGCCCGGAAAATATCCGCATCACACAGTCCGCTCAGCCTGTGACGACCGCGATCGTGGATCTGGTCGAGCCGACAGGTCCAGAGGACATCGTAACACTGAACATCATGGGCCAGCGTGCGGTTATCCGCACTCCGGCAGGCATTGCGGCCCAAGGCGCCCAGGTCGGCATCGAGATCGACCTCGATCGCGCCATGCTGTTCGACCCTGCGTCGGGCGCTCGACTGGCCTGAGGTCCAGTATGACGCGGTCTGGTGCGACGGTCGGTAATGTCTACATTGATGGGCAGTGGACGTCTGCCAGGGTCACTTGGCGCGACGGCTTGGTGTCGACTATCGAACCATTCGGGAAACCCAGCGGCGGCTTGTTCCTGATTCCTGGCTTCGTCGACCTTCACTGCCATGGCGGCGGCGGGGCCGATGCCATGGAAGCGGGAGAAGCGGCCCATCAGATCGCGCGCACACATGCCGCCCATGGCACAGCGGGTTTTCTCGTCACCACCATGACGGCGCCGCTGCCCGAGGTAGAGGACGCACTCCTCGCCGTGGCCCAGACAATGGAACAACAAGGCGATGACGAAGCAGAAATCCTTGGGGTGCATCTGGAAGGGCCTTTCATCAGCCCCGACCAGTTGGGCGCTCAGCCGCCTTATGCCATTCCCGCAACCATTGAGCTCATGGAGCGTCTTTGCGCACTCGCGCCGATCAGGGTCGTCACGCTTGCACCGGAAGCCGATGCCGACGGCGAGGTGGCGGCCTGGCTTCGTACCAAAGGCGTCCGCGTCCAAATCGGCCACACGTCGGTCAACTTTGAAACGGCAGCCGATTGGATCCGACACAGGGTCGACGGCGTCACCCATATGTTCAATGCCATGGGCGGCTTCCATCATCGGAAATCTGGCTGCATCGGTGCAGCACTCGCCTTCGCCGACCACGCAGAACTGATCAGCGATCTGCACCACGCCGACACCGGCGCTCTGCTTGCAGCGCTTCGCGCAATTCCTGGCCTCTATGCCGTGACCGATGGCACCGCGGCATCGGGAATGCCGGACGGCGAGTACCGGCTCGGCCAACATGCCGTATTCCGCAAGAATGACACAGTGCGGCTGGCAAGCGGCGGACTCGCCGGCTCCTGCCTCACCATGGATCAGGCGTTTCATAACCTCATATCAGTCGGGATTCCGCTCGAGGAGGCAGCGAAACGCACCTCCACGATCGCTGCCGACTATCTGGGCGCCAACAAATACGGACGCCTATCGGTCGGAAGTCCCGCAAGCTTCGTCGGCGTTGACGAACGCGGATTGACCTCCGAGGTTACGTCTAGAGGCATCATATTGCGCGCGTAGCGTGGCCTCGCCAGTGTCTGATGAGGATCAGGTGACGTCGATGTTTGAGCCGATCTAAATGTCCGCTCTCATGAATCTGAGATCAGAAGCAGTCAGTCCGCAAGCGTGAAGAGTTTCGGGCGCCGGCAGGCGTACGAAAGTCCCCGAGGAAGGAACCCGCGGGCCACAGGCGATGGCTATG
>NZ_JBVVQS010000060.1:0-16004 GCF_055811575.1 Mesorhizobium sp. WSM4815
GACTTCTTCAATTCCTCCTCGAGCGCCGCCATGTCGTTGTTGGCATAGCGAAAGCGTTTTGCTTTGGAGAGCCTGACACCGTCGATGATCGAGGCGTGGTTCAGCGCGTCGGAAATGACCGCGTCCTCCTCGGAAAGCAGCGTCTCGAACAGGCCGCCATTAGCATCGAAGCAGGAGCCATAGAGGATCGTGTCCTCCATGCCGAGAAAGCCAGAAATCGTCGCCTCGAGCTGCTTGTGCTCTTCCTGCGTGCCGCAGATGAAACGCACCGACGCCATGCCATAACCATAGCGGTCGAGTGCCTGCTTGGCCGCATCGCGCAAGTCGGCGCTATCGGCGAGGCCAAGATAATTGTTGGCGCAGAAATTCAGCACCCTCTCGCCGCCTACCTCGATCTTAGCCGATTGCGTCGAGGTGATCACCCGCTCGGATTTGTAGAGGCCGGCCGATTTCAGCCCTTGAAGCTCGCTGTCGATATGGGAGAGGAATGCCGCGCTCATGATCTGGCCCTGTTGAGATTGAATGGACTGTCGCCCCGCGCGGGCGAAAAATCCACCGCAAAAGCGACGGCTTCGGTGACCCGACGGTCAGTGGCCAGAATGCCGCCCCAGAATGCCGCGAAATGGCAGATGTTCAAATGCAGCTGCGGCGCGAAAGAAGGCGATAACCATTTTGCGAGCTTTCCACCGCCGCTGCTGTGTCGACTTCCGGAGCTGTTAACCTTTCAAGCCAATGGTTCTCATACCCAACAATCTGTCGGCGAGAGGGACCGCCCCAGAAAATGTCGCAGCAACCGATGCAAACCATTTCGGGCAAGCTCATATTG
The DNA here is from genome assembly GCF_055811575.1 of Mesorhizobium sp. WSM4815. Classification (NCBI taxonomy): domain Bacteria; kingdom Pseudomonadati; phylum Pseudomonadota; class Alphaproteobacteria; order Hyphomicrobiales; family Phyllobacteriaceae; genus Mesorhizobium; species Mesorhizobium sp. WSM4815. The sequence goes on from NZ_JBVVQS010000060.1 coordinate 827, forward strand.
CTGATCAAGGCAGGCTATTGGCTGGCGCTGCTGATCATTGCAGCCATGGTGATGGCCTCCTTCATCCTTCTCCAGCAGATGATGGCTGGCCATCGGCACGACGACACGCTGCTCGATATTGTCGGCACGCAAAAGGTGCTGTCGCAGCGCATTGTCTTCCTTGCCAACGCGGCAGGAGCAGCTACGCGCAACCAACAACCGGCTCTGGTCACCGCATTCAAACAGGCCACGGCCGACTTCGAGAGGAACTACGACCTTCTGCTCGATCGTGTGGTCGCCGACCCGGCGTCACCGGCAAGGCTCGATCCAAAATCAGTCGAGAACGTCCTTTTCGCCAAGCCGTTTCATCTCGATTACTTCTCGGTCGGGCTTATCGCCAACGGCGAACGCCTGGTTTCGGCGTTTGAATCGCAACTCGGCATGGCCGACAATGGCGGCTACAAGGGTGGCGGCGAACGCGTCAACCTCGACGCTTCCGTCGCCAATGCGGCCCTGTCGGGCTATGCGGCACTCGGCCAGCGCATCAGCGCCCAAGCCGACGCGCGATCGGAGGGCCTTCTCGCTCTCCATCGAACGCTGTTCTACTCCACCCTCGGCGTCATCGTGCTGGTGGCACTTTTCATCTTCAGGCCGATGTCGAACACCATCCTGCGCAAGACGCGTGAACTGATCGATACCCGCAATTCCATGGCCTTCATCGCCGTGCATGACGGCCTTACCGGCCTGCACAACCGCACTTTCCTGACCGACCATTTCGATACGCTGATCAAGGGCGCGCAGCGCCGGCGGGAGCGGCTTGCGGCGGTCCACCTCGACCTCGACCGGTTCAAGCAGATCAACGACACGCTTGGCCACGCCGCCGGCGACTATGTGCTGGTGGTGACGGCGCAGCGCATGCGTGATTCCTGCCGGGCGTCGGACCTCTGCGTGCGTCTCGGCAGCGACGAATTCGTGATGATCCTCAACGGTGCCGGCGGCACCGAGGACATCAACACGGTCGCCGGGCGCGTCCTGTCGCAGATCAACGAACCGATCGTCTATCGGGGCGCGACCATCCTTCCGGGCGCCAGCGCCGGCGTCGCCGTCTATCCGGTCGACGCCGACAATGCGCAAGATCTGCTCGTCCATGCCGACCTCGCGCTCCACGCCGCCAAGAAGCAGGGTGGCGGCAGTCTCTCATTCTTCTCCGAGGCGTTGCGGCATGAACTCGACTACCGCAAGCGGCTCGAGCATGACATCAGGATCGCTATCGCGGAGAAGACGTTCCAGGTCTATTTTCAGCCACAGGTTTCGTTGTCGAACGGCACGATCGGCGGCATCGAGGCGCTGGTTCGCTGGAGACATGCCGAGCGCGGCATGATCGCACCGGGCGAGTTCATTCCCATCGCCGAGAAATGCGGACTCATGCCGGCGATCGGCCGCATCGTCATCGCCAAGGCAATCGGCGAGGCGGCGGAGTGGAACCGTGCCGGCATTGCCTTCGGACGGCTCGCCGTCAACGTCTCCGGCTCCGAATTGCGTGAGGCCAATTTCGACGCCTTCCTCTTCGGTGCGCTGGAAAAGGCTGGGCTGCCGCCACAAAAACTGTCGCTCGAGATCGTCGAATCCGTCATTCTCGACGACGAGAAGACCGGCATCGCGGCAAAGCTGCGGCACATCCGCGCCGCCGGCGTCCATCTTGAACTCGATGATTTCGGCACCGGCTACGCGTCGCTCAGCCACGTCAACCCGAACGAGATCGACAGGCTGAAGATCGATCGCCGCTTCGTCCAGAACATCAATGAGAACGGCGACAACACCAAGATCGTGCGTGCCATCACCGAACTCGCCCGCGGCCTTGGCATCTCGATCGTCGCCGAGGGCGCCGAAACCGAGGCTGAGCTCGATTCGCTGATGGCGATCGGCTGCGACCAGGTGCAGGGCTACTCGATCGCCTTCCCGATGCCGCAGGACCAGGTACGCGAATGGCTGGTCGCGCGGGCGCCGAAGAGAGCCAGGCTGACGGTGCTGCAGGGAAGGCTGGCGTAAGGCGCCAACCTGACACGCCGCTTCGGAAATGGCGGCCTGATGGGGTTACGGCCGGTCCGTAGCCGGCTGCCGCTACATTTTGGGCTCGCTGAACAATGCGTTCGGCAGTTGGGATCAATCGACATTCGCCCGCAGCGTCGCCAAGACTTCCGCGAACTCCGCCAGCCTGTCGTCGGACAACCCGGTCCGCAGCCGCTTGTCGAAGGCAAGGGCTGCGGTGCGCAATTTCAGGAACAGCGCCTCTCCCGCTTCGGTCAGCTCGACCTGATGGACGCGGCGGTTTTCCGGATCGCGGCGCCGGATCAGCAAACCTTGCGTCTCCATCGCGTTCAGATGGTGGGTCAACGTCGCGCCTTGGATTCCGATCATTCCGGCGAGCTCACGCTGGTTGGCCAGTTCGCGCGACTTGATCGACAACAGGGTGACCCAGACGGGCAACGTGCCGCCCGCCTCGACCAACGTGGCGTCGAAGGCCTGTGCGACAAGCTTTGCGGTGCGGGCGAGATTCATCCCGACTGGCGGGCGGTCAAAAAGCGTCATGATCCGACACTAGAGTAAGGGAAAGGCCGATGGAACTGGCCCTTGACTTTACATTGACATCTAATCATTTGATATCTAACTTTATGGCTGGCGGTAGGAAAGGAGGAATGCGGTCATGCAGTATGTCTACATCATCGTCCTCGGCCTTCACGTATTGGCCGGTGTGTTCTGGGCTGGAACGACCATCGCTGTCGCCCGCGATCCGGAGATTCGGATCGAACGGTTTTTCCGGCCGCAAATGAACGCGGCCGGCATGGTTTTCCTGACCGGCGCCCTGCTCTGGTATTTCTTCCACAGCGGCTCTTTCGGTTCGATGGAAATGGTTCTGGCCCTGGGTATCGCGACGGCCTTGATTGCCGCCGGTGTTCAGGGAGCGCTGGTCGGCTCTGCCAGCAGGCGGCTTGCCGGCACTGACTCGGCGACGGAAACGCAGTTGCGCGCGAAGATGACACGAGGCGAACGCATCGCTGGTGGGCTGCTGATCATCACCGTACTCTGTATGGCCACCGCCAGGATGTTCTGAGTAGGGCCTGCCGCAATCACGGTTCACTGGCGAGGCGGACAGACCGGCAGCCAGTCGGCCTTGTTCCAGCCGGTACGGCGACCGAGATAGGTGATCTGGATCATCACCTTGCAGTCATGCTCGTGGCAGGCATCGGCGAGTTCAGCGAGCCACGGCACGATGCGGTCGTCATAAACTTGCCGAAGGCGGCCGGGCTGTCGCGCGAGACGATCGCCGAACCGGCGGTCATGGTCAGCGCCATGCCGCCCTTGGCCTTTTCGGCGTGGTAGAGCCGGTAACGCTCTTTCGGCATGCCGTCCTCGGAAAAGGCCGGCTCATGGCTGGTCGACATGACCCGATTCTTCAGCGTCAAATGTTTGAGCTGATAGGGCTGGAGAAGCGGATCGCTGCTGGTCATCGTCTTCCTGTTTCAAATTGTGCTAATGAGCGGCAAATTTTTGTTTTGCGCATGTCGTACCCAAATCCGCGCACCCTCGGGTCGGGCCCGTGGGCAGGCTTTTGGGCGACATGCAGTAAGGAACCCGCCGATGACCGATACGAAAAACCTTACCCAGCTCGGCACCAACGTCGAGGCGCCACAGAACCCTGAAGCAGCAGTCCTGGAGACCGTGCCGTTTTCGCGCGGCGACGGGCCGCCGGCCATCGTTCGCTTCACCTGCCCGGAATTCACCTCGCTCTGCCCGGTCACCGGCCAGCCGGACTTCGCCCACATCGTCATCGACTATGCACCCGACACGCTGCTGGTGGAATCGAAGTCGCTGAAGCTGTTCATGACCTCGTTTCGCAACCATGGCGCCTTCCATGAAGAGTGCACCGTCATGATCGGCCGCCGCATCATCGCCGCGACCAAACCACTGTGGTTGCGGATTGGCGGCTATTGGTATCCGCGCGGCGGCATTCCGATCGACGTGTTCTGGCAGACCGGCGCGCCGCCGGAAGGCGCATGGCTGCCCGACACCGGTGTTGCGCCCTATCGCGGACGCGGCTGAATTCTGCTGCGAGATGTCCGGCGGGACAGCAGGATCGCCAACTCTGGTTTTCGATCGCCATCAGGCGATCGACGCTGTATGTCCCATCCTTCATCGGTCCCTTCTCACTCACACTGATATTGGCTGAGCGCCCATTCGCCGGTCACCGACAGAAGGTCCCATATCTTCCAGTCGCCGTCGACCTTTTTGAACTTCCATTCCAGCCGGTGCGGATTGCCGGCAACGACAAAGGCGACGATGACCTTGGCCTCATCGCCTTTGACCGTTTCAACGGTCTTCAGGCTGTTGTCGATCTCGGCCCTGTCGTACGCCGCATTGTCGAGCGCAATGTTGGGATCGAGGCATTCGCCCTGCCCCGATTTCCGCAGCGCATCGCTTTTGTCGAGCACCGACTTCGCGGGATCGACGAATTGGCTGCGCCGAGCCGGATCGAGCTCTAGCCCGACATGCTCGTAAAACGGTTTCACCACCGCCGTCGGCGAACCTGGCCGCAGCGGAGCTGCCCGTGCATTTTCTGCCGAGAGCGGCGCGCCGAACAGGCCCTGGCCAGCGGTGCTGCTCAAACCCGCGGCCAGCAGGCACGCAGTCGCCAGGGCCAGGATGCGGGCCATGGCATCACTCCGGAGTCTGGCCAGCCAGGCATTCGAGCGCACTCAGCGTCCAGCCGCTGGTCTTCGAGGTGATGTCGGAAACCTTCCACTGGCCGTCGACCTTCTTCAACGACCAGACCATTTCGCGTTTGGATTCATCGCCTTCCGGGAAAAGGTTGAACGTCACTGTCACGTTGGCGCTGTCGCCATCCACTGCTTCGGACAGCTTCAAAGTCTTGGCGACTGTCTTCTCGTCAAAATCCTGCGCGTCGAGACCGGGGGCGAAGTCGATGCAAGGCACCTCGTCCGGCTTGTTTTTCTGCGCCTGGTCGTTGAGGTCGAACAGCTTTGTCACCGGCTCGGTGAAACGGTCGCGGTATTTCGCGTCGGCCTCGAACTTGACCTCGGGCATGTAGAAGAACTTCACCGCATTGGAGGCCGGCCCGGCCAGGGCGGCCGCGGGCGCTGCGATCGAGAGAGCGGCGGCAAGCACAGTCAGTCTCATCCGATAATCTCCAGGCTTTCGTGGTGGAAACCCGTTCAATACCACGAATCCATAGCGAGCGCGGTGACGTGAAGCCGCCCGAAGAAGTCAGCGAGCAAGAGAGCAGCTGCTTAAGAGCTTTCGGCGAGCCAGCTCGCAAAAAGCCGCGCTTTCGAACCTGCCCTGAGATGGATTTTCAGATAAAATGCCCTGGGTGAGGGAATGTTGTCGGGTACAAGTGTGACCAGCCGGCCCTGTTCCATCAGGCTTTTGACCAATCCATCCCACCCCAAGACCGCCCCGATATCATCCTGGGCGGCCTGGAGGGCAATCATGTAGTTGTTCACGCTAAACCTGCGGCCTTTTGGGATGGTGTGTCCAAGCGCTTGAAACCACTCCGGCCAGTTCGTCCAGTCGGTTTCCTCGTTGTTCATATGAATCAAAGGTGCCTTGAGCAGATCCTCAACTCGGTCAATGCCGTGCTCGGCGGCGAATTTTGGAGTTCCGAGCGCGACAATGCGATCTTGAAAAAGTTTGTGACATTCTTGAAGATTCTCCTGCGCATCCCCGTATTGAATACTTAGATCGCAGCGGGCGGCTATTGCGGGAACATCGCTGACGATCTGCGAGACAGTGATGGTGGGATGGCTCTTCCAGAAGGCTGAGATCTTCGGTGTAAGCCATAGCGAACTGACGGCCGTCGTTGTCCGGATGGTCACGTCAGCGGTTTCCGGGCGATCGCGCATGTGAGTGACGGCGTCGGAAATCGTCTCAAGCCCGCGCTGCACGGCAACGAACAGGAACGCCCCTTTCTCAGTCAATTCGACGCCGCGGCTCAAGCGCAGGAACAGGTTGCATCCCAAGTCACCCTCAAGCGCCTTGATCTGGTGGCTGATCGCCGCGGGCGTCACATTCAATTCCTGGGCGGCGTTTTTGAAACTCGCATTTCGGGCGGCTGCCTCGAAGCAGATGAGAGCCGTCACCGAGGAGAGATCGTACGGTCTTGGCATCAACGCTTCTTCGGACCCGCTTTTTGGATGGCTTGCTGAGTGCAACAGATTAGCTGAACTAAACTGTTCTGAAAATAAGTGCTATTGCGCAAAAGGCGTCCAGGCAAGAAAATTTCATCTCAAATGTGCACGCCATCTATGGAATTCCGCATGAACGCCCCCTCGCCCTCGATCCAAGAGTTGCTAGCGCGCCGCGTCTCGGGCTATGCCCTTGAGCAGCCCTTTTACACTTCGCCGACGATTTACCAGCTCGATCTCGAGCACATCTTCTACCAGGAATGGCTCTACGCGGCCCCGGCATGCCAGCTTGCGAAAGCTGGTAGCTACGTGACGATCCGCGTGGGTGCCTATGAGGTGGTCATCGTGCGCGCCCGCGATGGTGAAATCCGCGCCTTCCACAATTCCTGCCGCCATCGCGGCTCGATGATTTGCAAGGCGCGCGAAGGCCAAGTGGCCAAACTCGTCTGCCCCTATCACCAGTGGACCTATGAGCTTGACGGCAAGCTCATCTGGGCAAATGACATGGCGCCCGACTTCGACATGTCCAAACACGGGCTGAAGCCGGTCCATCTGCGCAATCTTGCCGGCCTGATCTACGTCTGTCTGTCCGCTACGCCCCCAGACTTCGAACCATTTGCCGACCTGGCCCTTCCCTACCTAGAGGTCCATGACCTCAACAATGCGAAGGTCGCGCATACGTCGACCATCGTCGAGAAGGCCAACTGGAAGCTTGTGTGGGAAAACAATCGCGAATGCTACCACTGCAGCAGCAACCACCCGTCGCTCTGCCGCTCCTTCTCGCTCGACCCGGACGTCGCCGGGGTGTCTACCGACGGGTCGGTCTCGGCGACCCTCCAGGCGCATTTTGACCGTTGCGAAGCCTCAGGCGCGCCGGCACAGTTCCGCCTTGGCGGCAGCGGCCAATTTCGCCTGGCGCGGATGCCGCTGCAGCAAAAGGCGGTGAGCTACACGCTCGACGGCAAGACTGCCGTTCGCAAGAATCTTGGCCGGGTGGCTCTGCCCGAAGCAGGCTCGCTGTTGATGTTCCATTATCCAACGACCTGGAGCCACTTCCTGCCGGATCACTCCTTGACCTTCCGAGTCACGCCAATCAGCGCCACGGAAACCGAGGTCACCACCACCTGGCTGGTGAACAAAGATGCCGTCGAAGGGCTCGACTACGACCTCAAGCGCCTGACCGAGGTCTGGATTTCTACCAATGATGAAGACCGTGAGATCGTCGAGACCAACCAGCAAGGGATCTTCTCTCCTGCCTATGTTCCCGGACCATATTCGCCGGTTCAGGAAAGCGGTGTGACCCAATTCGTCGATTGGTATGCGAACTGGCTTGAGCGTTCTCAGGCCTCGATGCAATTGGCCGCGGAGTGAACCAATGAACGTGGTCGCAAGACCCAGGCTGGTTTTCTGGACCGACGCGGAAGAACTCGAATGTGCCTCCTTTCTTCCGGAGGCGCCGAACGTCCTGACCTTTTGTTTCCGGTCGCCGTCCGGAGCGCTGTTCAATTTTGATCCAGGGCAGTTCCTCACTTTGGAACTGCCCACTCCCGGCGGTCCGATCTACCGGACCTACACGATATCCTCATCTCCGTCGCGGCCGACCTCGCTGACCATTACCGTAAAGGCGCAAGCCGACCCCGTCGGAACGCAGTGGATGTTTGACAGCCTCCGTCCGGGAATGCGCCTGCGGACAATAGGTCCGGGGGGCACCTTCTCGATGGCGCATCAGCCAGCCGAAAAGTATCTTTTCATCTCAGCCGGTTCGGGCATCACACCGATGATGTCCATGACTACACATCTGTATGATTCCGGAGTTGATCCGGACATCGTCTTTGTCCACTGCGCGCGCCGCCCTTCTGAGATCATCTTCCGCGAACGGCTGGAGCATATGGCGTCGCGCGTAACTGGCATCGACCTGAAATGGGTGGTTGAACAGACCGATCCATACAGGCCGTGGACCGGCTACAGAGGCATGCTCAACCAGTTGATGCTCGGACTGATGGCGCAGGATTATCTTGATCGCGAGGTTTTCTGCTGCGGGCCCGAGCCCTTCATGCAAGCCGTGCGCGAGGCGCTGGCCGGTCTCGGTTTCGACATGGCAAATTACCATCAGGAAAGCTTCCGCGCGCCGCTTCCTGAGGCCGAGAAGGTCCCGGATGACTTCGTTCCCGCCGAGAACAACGAGGCCGAGATCGAATTTGTCCTATCCGGCGTCTCGGCGAAATGCGTCGAGACGGATACGATCCTGGCTGCGGCACGGGCTGCCGGTCTGGTGATCCGATCGGGTTGCAGTATGGGGATATGCGGGACATGCAAGGTTCGCAAAATCGATGGCGATGTGCATATGGTCCACAATGGCGGCATCACCGACGAAGAGATTGCCGACGGCTACATCCTAGCTTGCTGTTCTAATCCGGTTGGCCGTGTGAAAGTCGAGATATAGCAGCCATTTCGCGATCTTTGATCAAGGCGCTTCTTCGAAATCGGCAGCGCCTTGACGGTCCGCGGCCAACCGAAGTCGATGATGAAGCTATTGATGAGCCACGCGCTTCACCCGCAAGGCGGTCTTGGCTCTTCCTCGGCCCGGTAGCCGGGTTTCGGGCAAGCTCAGTGATGCGTCTGGTCCACCAACAGCGCCCAGAATGCGAACAGCGGCCGATCCAGCGATCTCATTGCGTGTTTGATGCCTGGCGGATTGTAGAGTGATCCACCGATGCCGGGCGAAAACCAGTCCCTGTCAGCCTGCTTGAACTCGCCATGCGAGAACACGAGGTAGGTTTCTTCCGGCGGATGATCGTGGTCGGGATACCGGACGTGAGGAGCCATCAAGGTGACGCCGAGCCACAGATCGTTTCTGTCCTCGAGGCCGCCCGGGCCAAGGATCATCGCGTTGGCGTGACCGTCGCGGAAATTGCTGCTGGCAGACGGGGCGGGATTTGATTTCAGCCGCCATTCGAGCAGCGGCTCGATCGCCTTGAAGCGCTCAATCAAGTTGCGGAGCGTAGGCGGGATCGCCTCTTCCGCCAACGCCGGGCCGAGATAGGAACAGACCGGCAAACGGCTCCCGGCCCTAGTCTTTTCAGGCCCGGGAACCTCCGATTGCGCGAAGAGCTGGATGATCGATCTGCGCGATCGCAGGTCGTGTGAGAACTGGTCGAAGGCCACGAACGCTGTGTCTAAAGAATATTGCACGGCCTCACTTCTGTTCATCTTTCAGCCCTTGTTGTGAGCGGACGCTATGGTCCGTTGCCGGACGTTAGATATCTTTCGCCAGTCGCAGGGCGTCGTAAATCGCGGCGTGGGTGTTGCGAGCTGAAACGGCGTCGCCGATACGAAAGAGTTGGAATTGGCCCTGCGCATTCCGCACCACCGACTGCGGCTGCCCGGCGATGAGCTCATCTTGCGAAATCTCTCCGTGATTAGTCGATTTCGGTTTCAGTTCGAAATAGATGTCGTCCAGCGGAATGGTGCCGTGATTGACGACAACCTGATCCACGACGCGCTGTTTGGATATGCCGCCGTAGTCACTGCCGACATTTGCAATGAGCTGATTGCCATTCTTTTCAACTGACTCGAGCCGATAAGTAACGGTGAAGGTCACATCGAGTTTTTGAAGAGACCTCATATAGGGCACGAGGTTCATAGCCATGACCTCGGGTGAGAATGACCGGTCCGGTGTCATGATTTCAACCTTCGCTCCGGCGCCGGCGAGGAATTCCGCGGCCTGGAGTGCCGCGTGGTCACCGGCGTCGTCGAAGATGAGGACATTGGTTCCCGGCTTTGCGTCTCCGGAGATGATGTCCCAAGACGACACCACGAACTCGTTGCCCTTGGAAAGGACGTCGGTGTGCGCCACCCCGCCCGTTGCGACGATGACAACGTCCGGATTTTCCGCCTCGATGGTTTCGGCTTCCGCCCAGGCATTGAACCTGATGGTCACTCCATGTTTTTCGCACTGGGCCATGCGCCAATCGATGATGCTCATCATCTCCTTGCGGCGCGGGCTCAGCGCTGTCAGCCGGATCTGCCCTCCAGGGTCGCTGGCGGCCTCGAAGACCACGACCTCGTGTCCCCGCTCACCCGCCACGCGGGCGGCCTCGAGGCCAGCCGGACCTGCACCGACGACGACAATCTTCTTGCGGCTGTCGGCCTTGGCGACAATATGCGGCATGGTCAGCTCACGGCCGGTCGCGGCGTTGTGAATGCAGTATGCCGCCCCGCCCTGATAGATACGGTCAAGGCAATAGTTAGCGCCCACGCAGGGCCTGATTTCGTCTTCGCGCTTTTCGATGATCTTGCGCACGATGTGGGGGTCGGTCATATGCGCGCGCGTCATGCCGATCATGTCCACCTTGCCCGATGCGATCGCGTGGCGGGCAGTCGCCACATCCGGTATTTTCGCTGCGTGGAAAGTTGGGAAGTTGGTCGCGGCACGAATCTCGCCGGCAAAATCAAGATGCGGCGCATTCGCCATTCCCTGAATTGGAATGACGTCCGTCAGGCCCGCATCGGTATCGATGTGCCCGCGGATCACGTTGAGGTAATCGATCAGTCCGCTTTCCTTGAGACGCTTGGAGATTTCCATGCCCTCGGACTTGCCAGTGCCACCGGGGAGACGTTCATCCGCAGTATATCGCACGCCCAGGATGAAGTCCTCGCCGATCCGTGACCGGATCGCCTTCAAGACATCCATGCAGAAGCGCATGCGGTTATCAAGCGAACCGCCATAAGGGCCGTCAAGTTCGTTCGTGAGAGGAGACGTGAACTGGTCGAGCAGGTGGCCGTAAGCCTCCAACTCGACGCCATCCATCCCGCCCGCCTTCATCCGCTCAGCGGCGTCCGCAAAGTCCTTGATGATGCGCTCGATATCCCAGTCTTCAATTTTCTTGGGAAACGCGCGGTGGGAGGCTTCACGATGATGGGACGGCGCCAGAACGGGAAGCCAGTCACCTTTGTCCCAGCGTGTACGCCGTCCAAGATGGGTTAGCTGGATCATGATGGCGGCGCCCTCTTCGTGCACCGCATCTGTCATCTGCCTGATCCACGGCACGATCTCGTCCTTGTAGGCGAGCAGGTTGTTGAAAACCGGGGGGCTGTCCTTCGAGACCGCAGCGGACCCGGCTGTCATCGTCATCGCCACACCGCCCTTCGCCCTTTCAACCGTATAGGCGAGATAGCGCTCCTTCGGCATCCCGTCCTCCGGATAAGCCGGCTCGTGGGAGGTCACGATGATGCGATTGCGCAGGGTCAAATGCTTGAGTTTGTACGGCTGCAGGAGGGGATCGCTCGACATCTGACGGACTCCGGGCTGAGATGGCAAGTGCGAACGTTATCGAAAATGTACATGCATGTCAAGTTTCGCTTCTGCGAAGTCGATAGAGTCGACATGTGTGTACATTTTGCTGGTTTTCACTTTGATATTTTGTTAGGCTGATCACTCATGGAGCAAATTTCGAACGATAGCGGATGGCGCGGATCGCCGGAGGGGTGGCTTGAAGCCGCCTACGACCTGCTTCTTGAATCCGGCGTCGACACGGTGAGAATATCGCCACTGGCCAAGAAATTGGGCCTGTCGCGCACCAGCTTCTATTGGTTCTTCAAGGATAGAGAAGAACTGTTGGCTGCCCTCGTGACCCGTTGGCGGGACAAGAACACCGGCAACCTCGTCAAGCAGGCTGAGGCATATGCCGAGACGGTCGCCGAAGCGATGCTGAACGTTTTCGACTGCTGGCTCGACAAATCCTTGTTCGATTCCCAGTTCGAGTTCGCAGTCAGAAGCTGGGCGCTTCAATCCCCTGACATCCTGGCGGAGGTGCAGAAAGCCGACCAGACGCGTCTCGATGCGTTGAGCCAGATGTTTGTCCGCTTTGGTTACGACGAAGGCTCAGCCGATGTTCGAGCGCGCACCATCTACCTCGTGCAGATCGGCTACATCTCAATGCAGACCAGCGAAGATCTCGCGGACCGCATGAAGCGCATTCCCGGGTACGTGGAGATTTTTACAGGTAAGGCCCCGCGGAAGCGCGAACTCGACCGGTTCTTCGCCAGACACGGCCATTCGGCGGGCTGAGGAAGCGTTTCGACAATGGGTGAACCCTTGAGCATCGGAATAATCGGCGGAGGTGGCTGGCTTGGACGCGCTATCGCCGAGGCCATCATTGATGCGCAAACAGTCGCCGCAGAGCACCTGACGCTCTCTCATCGAAGTGGGCAACCCGACTTTCTGCCAAACGCTACATGGACCAGGGACAACCAGGAACTGGTGGATCGATCTGATGTCATCATCGTCTCGGTCCGGCCCCAGGATTGGCCTGCCATCGACATTACTGCGTCCGGCAAGCTCGCCATGTCGGTTATGGCCGGGATCACTCTCGACCAACTGGCGGGACGTCTTAAAACCGACCGCGTCGTCCGCACGCTTCCGAATGCAGCGGCAGAGGTGCGGAATTCCTATACTCCCTGGATAAGCTCTCAGGGCGTCACCGCCGATGACCGCAATGTCGTTCGCCGGATTCTGGAGGCCTGTGGCGCTGCCGATGAAGTCAAAACAGAAGCAGATATCGACTATTTGACGGGCCTCACCGGATCCGGTCCAGCCTTTCCGGCGCTTTTGGCGGCGGCGATGATGGACGACGCCCTCAGCCGAGGAATGGATCCAGATATTGCCCGGCGGAGCGTCAGCGCGGTGCTTGTTGGAACCGGAAAACTCCTCGAGGCTCGCGCAGACAATCCCCAAGATATCGTCCAGACCTTCCTCGACTACCGCGGCACCACCGCGGCAGCGATCGAGGCCATGCGGGCAGCCGGGTTTGAATCTGCCGTGGCAGACGGCCTTGCCGCGGCGCTCCAGAAATCCGTGACTATGGGACAAGCCACCTGACTGCCGAACGAGCCGGGCCTCCCTCCGACCGCTGGTGAGAACTATGTCAAAACTCTTTCCGCATCTGTTTTCACCTGCAAAGCTAGGCAGCCGCACGCTCCGAAACCGGATCGTGTTCGGGGCTCATACCGCCAACATGGCCGAAAATGGCGTGCCGACCGAACGGCACGTTGCCTACTATGCCGAGCGAGCGCTCGGTGGGGCCGGCATGATTGTTGTCGAACCCATGCCCGTCCATCGGGCCGCCGTATTGACACGCGGCAATTTTCGACCGGGCGACGACAGCGTCATTCCTCATTTCCAGCAGGTCACACGCGCAATCAAGGACCACGGGGCGATGGCCATCCAGCAGCTCTATCACGTCGGAGCGCACGGGGATTCGGACAACTCATTTCATGCGCATTGGTCGCCCTCGGGCCTGCCGAGCTATCATGACAGCGACGGTTCCCACGCCATGTCCGAGGGTGAGATTTGGGAAACCATCGACAGCTTCGTTCAGGCGGCGCGCCGCTGCCAGGAAGCCGGTTTCGACGGCGTCGAAGTCTGGGCTGCCTATCTCGGACTGGTCGATCAGTTCTGGACGCCCTGGACAAACCGACGCGAGGACCAATGGGGAGGGTCGCTCGACAACCGCACGCGGATCTCGCGCGAAATCCTAACCCGCATCCGCGAAACATGCGGCCTCGATTTCATCATTGGACTCTCGGTCAGCGACGAACCTGATTACACAGTCGCGCTCAGTCGCCAGGAACTGGCGGAGATCATTCGGCTGCACGATGAGCAGGGGCTGATCGATTACGTGACCTGCGGCACCGGCAGCTACCTCGACTTCTACAAGATAATGCCGACGTTTCTCTATCCGGAGAAGCTTGGCGCCGATCTTGCGGCGACCCTCAAGGCCGTGGTCAAGACGGCCCTCGTGGTCGCCGAAAGCCATATCAGGACGCCTGAAAACGCCGAAACCGTGCTCGGCGAGAAAGCTGCAGACCTGGTGTCGATCGTCCGGGGCCAGATCGCCGATCCGCATCTGGCACGCAAAGCCGCGGCAGACCGGCCCGAGGATGTGCGCGGATGCATATCCTGCAACCAGATGTGCTGGGGCCGTCGTTCGCGCGACTACTGGATCAGCTGTCTTGTCAATCCCTCTGCGGGGCGCGAGTTTGAATGGGGTGGTGACCGGTTCACGTCCGCTGCCATCAAGAAACGGGTGCTTGTCGTCGGCGGCGGTCCCGCCGGCCTCGAGACGGCTCGGGTTGCCGCCGAGCGAGGGCACGACGTGGTGCTGGCCGAAGCCTCCAGTAGGCTGGGCGGGAACTTTCTGCTCGCAGGACTGCAGCCGCGCCGCGGGCAAATCCTCGACCTTCTCGGGTGGTATGAGCGCCAGCTCAGCAAACTGAATGTCGACGTACGACTGAATACCTACGTCGAGGCGTCGGAAATCGCCTCTTTCCAAGCTGACACCGTCATCCTGGCCACGGGGTCGGTGTCTCCCGAAACCGGCTTTCAGAAGGCTCTGCCGGCAATGCCGAGCCTGCCAGGCATAGAAAAGGGCAATGTCTTCTCGATCGAGTCCGTCATGGCCCGCGTTGTGCGGCCGGGCAAGCACGTGCTTTTGCTCGACGAGGGCGGAGGCTGGCGCGGTTGTGGCACGGCCTGGAAACTTGCCGAGGATGGCCATCAAGTGACCATTCTCACACCCGACCCGTTGGTCGGCAAGGAGCTGCAGCGAACGGCTGCCGATTTCCCGCTGCGACGGACATTGCGCCAGCTTGGCGTCACATGGTTGTTGGATGTCAGCGTGCTGGAATGGCACGGGGATGGCGTGACCATCGTTGACCACAACACCCGTGAAGAGAGCTTTGTGCCGGGCGATTGCCTTGTTCTCGCAACCACCAATGTGGCGGCGAATTGGCTGGCGAAAGAGTTGGAAAGCACGTCCCAGCCTTTCATGGAGGTCGGCGACGCCGTCGCTCCGCGCCAGGCGCCCTACGCCTTCCACGAAGGACGGAAAGTTGCCTTGCGGCTATGACACGCGCACATTGTGCTTGCGCTTCATAAAATCCTTGGCGGTTTCGACTGCCACGGCCGCGTCGCGGCAATAGGCGTCGGCGCCGAC
>NZ_JBVVQS010000061.1:0-17482 GCF_055811575.1 Mesorhizobium sp. WSM4815
AGCTGGTAAGGGGATCAGGCCCGAAGCGTTCGACGTCCTCGGACGAAAGCGGCGGATTGTTCGTGCCCATTGTGATCTGCCCCTGTCGTAGACAAGCTCGTTGGCCTTGAGCCACGTGTAGCCGACGCCACTAAGAAACACGGCGCTCTTGTCGGGCGCTGCATAGATGGTCCGATCCGCCGCCGTAGCGGCGGCAGACAATGTGCAGACGGTGGCGAAAGCAAGAATTGCAACTGATGATGTGCAGCGATTCATGGGGCGGCCTCCTTGGCCCCCCAGGGATCGGATGCCCGTTTGTGATTTTCCGTTAAACGTCGGCGGCTCTCAGCGCCTGTACGCGGGGAGTTGTTTGTCTCGTCGACCATTCCTGGGCATTGGTGCAAAGACGTTGAACTCCGAAGCGATTTCGAGGACGGCTTTTGTCATTGCCCTTTGTCTGGTGCGCACCGCGCTCGTTGCCCGGTCTACATGGGTAGCGGTGGGCTGCCTTGAGCTGGATCAGTTTTAGGGCGAACGGCCTGGTTGAATTCCGGCTCGCGACCCCGTTGCGGGGCCAATTGCAGTGGCGTCGGCAAACGAGCCACCCCCCGGCCCTGCCGGTCATGCGTTCGCTGACCCCAATTCCCGAAGCTCGTCGGGCATGGCGACGTCGAGCCGGTTGGGGCAATCTGCCATGCGCCCCTGCTCCTCGGCGTGTTGCCTGCGCCGTTGCGGACCAGAGGCCGCGATAGCACCGGCGCAATTAACCAGCGGTGTTGCGTCACCCAACTCTTGTACCACGCCTTGTGACCCGGTCCGGATTGCACCAGACGGAGTTTCCAATGCGTTTTTCGACTCGGCTCACCCCTCGTATCGTAAGCTTCTGTGTCCTTGCACGTTCGGGCACCGCCTCAGCAGCGCGCTTTGTGTCCCGCGTCCAATCGTCGACGACAGTGAGGATGTGGAACGGTCGGAGACGGGTCGAGCGATCACCACTGTTTAAGATTCGGCCGTACCAGCATCGGCACGGCGGCGGACGGTCAGCTTCTCGCGATAGAACCGAAGAGCTCTTGTGGCATCTCGTCGCCCATTCCCACACATTTGCGACGGAGGCGGCGAAAGCCGAGATTTGTCTAACGCGAACATGCCCGCTCTCTACGACAACAGCCAAGCATTGCGAGCAGCGCGGAGCCGTGACGAACGACCTTCCAGTCGGATTATCTCTCCTCGGAACTGTCGGCAATCTGGCCGCCGGTCTGCCGCCGCCACAGGCGGGCATACAGGCCGTCGCGTTTGAGTAGCTCCGAGGGGGAGCCCTCCTCAACGATGCGCCCTTTGTCGAGCACGACGATCCTGTCCATGCTGGCAATCGTCGACAGGCGGTGGGCAATGGCGATCACCGTCTTGCCCTCCATTATAAGCTCGAGTTTTTCTTGGACCGCCGCCTCGGCTTCACTGTCCAGGGCAGAAGTCGCCTCGTCTAGAAGGAGAATTGGCGCGTCCTTAAGCAGCACCCGAGCGATGGCGACCCGCTGACGCTGGCCGCCAGAAAGCTTCACCCCGCGGTCACCGACGAAAGCATCGTAGCCGGTGCGGTTTTCGCTGTCCTTGAGATCGGCCACGAAACCGTCCGCATCGGCCAGCATTGCTGCGCGTTCGACCTCCTCCGGCGAGGCATCCGGCCGGCCGTAACGGATATTGTCCCCGACAGAGCGATGGAGCAACGAGACATCCTGGGTCACGACCCCGATATTCTGACGCAGGCTTGCCTGCGTCACCGAACGGATATCCTGGCCGTCGACGAAGATTGCGCCATCGTTTACGTCGAAGAACCGCAGAAGCAGGCTGACAAGCGTTGACTTGCCGGACCCCGACATGCCGACGAGCCCGACCTTCTCGCCGGCGCGGACCCTGAGCGATAGATTCTCGATTACCCCTTTTCCTTGCCGGTATTCGAACCGGATATCCCTGAACTCGACCGTGCCGGCGATAACGGCCAGCGGCCTGGCTCCGGAGACATCGGTTACCGTTGAAGGCGTGGTGATGACCGGCATCGCGTCGCGTATCGTGCCCACAGCCTGGAATATCTGCTGTCCTAGCTGGAGAAAGGCCAGGGAGTTGGCGTTGAGCCGCTGAACGAGTGCGATTGAAGCAACAAATTGGCCGGTGGTGACAAAACCGGCCACGAGTCCCCAGAGCCCGACGGCGATGTTGGTCAGCGAAAGAAGGACGTTCAGCAGGACGACGCTGGTGTCGGTTGTTAAGTGGATGCGCCGTTCAAGCTGTTGCGTCTCGATGGCATCTCCCATGATGGTGCGCATTGCGTCCGCCTCGCTATCTTCGGCCGCAAACAGCTTGACCACGTGGATGTTGCTGTAGAGGTCGGTCATGGCGCCGACGACGAGGCTGCGCGCGCGGGCAGAGTGGCGGGACCGCACGGCAAAATATGGCACTGCCACAACCGCGACTGCGACGTTCGCCACGATCCAAAAAAAGACCGGAAGCGCCAGCGGCCAGGACAGCGTGGCAAGCAGCGAAAGCGAACCGAGAAACTGCACGAGAAAATACGGTATGCTGGAAGACGCTACGACGACCTGCTGCTGCACAGCGGCGGCGAGTTGCGAAATGCGCGACGCCACCTGGCCGGCGAAGAGATCGTGGAAGAATGCAAGGTCCTGACGTTCGACCGCCTTGTAACCATGCCATTGCATAGCCGCGGGCATGCATACGGACACTGCCTGGGAACCCAATGCCTTGGCGATGAACATCAGCAGCGGTTGCACGGGGAACATCAGCAGGCCGAGGAACGTGAGCGTAGGCCAAGCTTCCTCAAGGAAAACCGCCGCACCGTTCGTGCTCACCCCGTCCACAATGATATACATGCCCCAGATCACCGCGAGGTTGATTCCCTCGACCGCCATCATGAAGACGGCGATGGCTGCCAGCACGCCACGGAACATGCGTGCGAAATGCAGAAGCAGCGCAAACGGACCTTTTGCCGGCAAAGGCGCGTAGGGGATATCCAGCGGGCGGATAAGCGTCTCAAAGGGACGATAGATGAAATGCAAAGGCGACATGGCGGGTCAACCGGCTGATCAGAAGAATGGGTGCGGCGCATCGGAGGAGTGCGAGAGCGCTCGCCCCCTGAACTGCCAAGCGCGCGTTCCTCGTCCACACACAATTCGTTCCTGGCGCGCTTCGAGCGGACCACGCAAGGCTAAGGGGCGCATTTGAACATGCGCGCTGTGGCCACGTTCGAGAGCTGCATAGGGTGGCCCTCGTAGTGCTGGTGGACGGCTTGGCTGAAGGAGGCGCGATCTACGAGGACGCGCCGCGGCTGGCTATAGTGGTCCAGCTCCCCAGGTGTGGCTGGGTTCATCGTCCTGTTCTGGCCGTCTCATTGCGGGCATCGAGCACGCTCCTGGCTGATTTCTCGGTCCTCCACGACGCCCTACCGACGTCTCACTTACGAGATCAGCGCAATTTCCGTGCCGGATTTGCGCTCCGTTTCGTTCCACCGCTTGCTCGCCAGCCGGTGCTTGGCTGTAACGGCCAGCGGGTGGGGCTCCGACACTCTTGTTCAGTTTCGGACACAAAAAGGTCGCTATAGACATGCTCGGGAAGACCGGATGGAACCTCGAGCATGTAATCGTCGCACCCGAGCCGAATTTCATCCTCACCGGCTCCCGACCAGGGCGCTTGCTGAAAAGAGCGCTTGCTGCGCCAGCCATGAGTTCGCGGTAACCGCCGCAACCTTTTTCTGATATCGACCTGCGGGTTCACGGAAGAAGCCGATCCCACGCGTCGCGCGATCGAGCGACTGCCGATCATCTGCGGGGAGGACATTCCCTCACGACCTGATCTTTGAATCGGACATTTCGGTCGAACGAGTGCAGGAGCTACTCCATGACGGCGTTTAGAAGCCGGGGTCGCTAGGCTGTCGCTGAAGATCGACCACGTTGCGAAAGAGCGGCAGTTTCGCCAGATCGAACTCGTCGAAGGTCGGGCCGTCGTGCTTGCTCACCGCGCAACGCACCGGTCCGATATTCTCCTCCAGCACGAAGATGCCGGTCGCCTCGCCAGGGAGTTCAGCACCACTGCACTGATGCGATTGCAGTTAAAATGAAGAATCCGAGCTACGCCATTCTCGCAATAAACTGCCAAACCTGACTCAACGACTGCGTTCTCACTATTAACTGCCAAGCGACACTTCGTGGATTTCGCGCCGGAAGGCTTCCGAGCCGAGATAGCGGTGAGAAAAATGGTCTTGATTGCCTTGCCGAGTTGGGCCAGCGCCCTGTAGCTTGGGCGCTGCACGCTCGCCCGCGCAAAGCGGCGCAGGATCGATTCCGCATCGGCCGTGCGGTGCTGCAGGGCCGCCGCATATTTGATCAATTCGTCATACTGCTGCTCGATGAGGTTCCAGTCGATCGCCCGTGTCAAGATCGGCAGAAGGCTCGCGCGCCATTTCGGTGTCGGGCACCCCGCACTTTAAGAACGGGCGACGATTCCGGCCACGGTCGCCAACCATCTGGTGGCGCACCGCGACGGTCCGGCTCTTATGCCAGGGCGAACTGGGGAGCACATGCGCCCCCTGCCATGACGCACGCATCCAGAAGGAAGAGGTGAGAGGTTACGCGAAAGGGTGTGATGGAGTGGGAGGCGCATCGCGTTCGACCATCCGTGGATTCGGCAGCCTTGATTAAGGCCTGCGACGTCTGACCAAGGCCATCCATGGCGGAGTGCTCTCGCTGAGGTTAAAGGCAGCCTCTTCGGCTTCGTACCGGGTCAGCCCGGTGAGCGGCCGACCGTATCTCTCGGCGGGAAGCCCGGTCAGGCTATCGATCACAGACCACAGCCCTGGTTCCGACGGCAGAATCTTGTAGCGCCTCATCGAGCCCTCGCTTGCTAGAAGCACAGAGAACTCCCGCTTTACCGCAAAGTTCCGCAGTGCAGCATCAAAATGTTGCGACGCACTATGAGGGATGCAGTTCATATGACGGGCGGGGTCCTTTTGGCGCGCTGCCCGGCTGCCGGGTGCTGGTCGCCGGCCCGGCCGGCCTTGATAGGGCAGCTCTGGGGCTTCGACGTGTCACGCAGCTCGGCGTTCCGGCTCGAGCGGCACGGCCAGCTCGTGTATGCGCGCATTGGGGCAAACCCGCCGGGCGATATCGCAAAGATGCTGGTGATGCGTCAGATAGATCTGACTGACCCCTTGTTTTTGCTCCACCTTTCTTAAGCCCGCTGCAGTTGTCGGGCCGGCTCTGGTCCTGCCGGCTGAGGCCGTGAATGCGCCTCAGACGCCACCGCCATGAAAGCCTGAAGTGCCGCGGAGAGATACTCGTCGCTCCGCGTCACAAAAACAGTCGGCGCCGACCGCAGATTGTCAGGTAGCGGGTGTATGATGACCTGTCCGTCGGCTGCCGCATCCTGAACGACCCCCCGAGGTAGCATGGCCATCCCTAACCCGGCGGCGACGCAGCCAATGATCCCGTCCATTGTTCCGAGTTCCATCCAGCGGACATGCGTTACCCCACACGCCGCCAGGAACATGTCCATGCGCCGGCGATAGGAACAGCCCGATCGAAAAGCGAGGACCTTCAGAGCCGGCGATGCGGCCAAGGCCTTCAGATCCGAAAGCTCGCGAAACCGCGGCGAGGAGATCACAACGAGCTCCTCTTCGACGATCGATAGGCTCTTCAGTTCGGGATGAGCGATGGGGCCGGAGACGAACGCGCCATCCAGTTTGCGTCCGACGACCTCGCTGACGAGCTGTTCCGTCGGGGCAGCCTCCACCAGTACGTCGACCTCTGGATATTCTGCAGCATAGCGGATCAGGATCGGTGGAAGGCGAAGCGCTGCAGTGGTCTCCATGGAGCCGATCCTGAGTAAACCGCACGGCGTACCGCGGTCTGTGACGACGCGCTTGGCTTCGTCCAGAAGCTCTCCGACGCGCTCGGCATAGGGAACGAGCTGAATGCCGGTGGCTGTCAGTGTAACCCCTCGCCTGGACCGATGAAAAAGCGGAGCACCGATTTCCTCCTCAAGCGATTTTATTCTCGCGGTGACGTTGGATTGCACCGTGTTGAGCACACCGGCAGCCCCTCCGATACTGTTTGCTCTCACCACCGCCTGGAAAAACCTGAGGTCGGCGCTGTTCATCGGCCATCTCCTTTTCAGATGAAAAACATCTGATCTAATCGTTTGTCTTAAGTCAAGTGTCGCAATAGCGTCAAAGAAAAATTTCCGGGAACTTCCTCAAGCTGGGAGAAGTATTGATGACGATACGAACGCGTCTGACAGAATTTTTCGAAATCGAGCATCCCATCATCCTTGCCCCGATGACCCCGGCCGCGGGTGGCGCGCTTGCGTCCGCCGTCGCCGACGCCGGCGGTCTGGGCCTGTTGGGTGGGGGATATGCTGATCGTCAATGGTACGAAACAGAGTCGTCGCTGATTACCAATGAACGCGTTGGCTGCGGGTTCATCGCCTGGGCAGTCGAAGCCGACCTTGATCTGTTTGACCGCGCACTTGCGGAGCGTCCGTCCGCGATGATGCTTTCGTTTTCGGATCCGGCGAAGCTCGCGGCACGGGTCAAGCAGGCGGGTGTTCCGCTGATTTGCATGATCCACACACTCGAACATGCCCGGCGCGCAATCGACGTTGGCGCCGACGTTCTTATTGTTCAGGGGACCGAGGCCGGCGGCCATGGCCTGGTCGCGCGGTCAACCATGCCCTTCGTTCCCGCAGTCGTGGATCTGGTGGCAAAGATTTCGCCTTCTGTCATTGTCGTGGCGGCAGGCGGCATTGCCGACGGTAGGGGCCTGGCCGCTTCGCTGATGCTCGGAGCAGACGGGGTCCTGATGGGAACCAGGTTCTGGGCTACGCGCGAGTCGCTCATCCATCCGGCAGCCAAGGACAAGGTAGTCGCTGCCTCTGGCGACGAGACAATCCGGACTTCCGTCTACGATATCGTCCGTCAGAAGGCCTGGCCCGCTGGCTATACCGGCCGACTGCTCAAAAACGGCTTCATCGACAAGTGGCACGGGCGGGAAGAAGAGCTGCGCACGCTGCATTCCGAAGAATTGTCGAAGGTCGAGGCGGCATGGGCTTCTGGCGACTATGACACGGCCAACGTGACTGTGGGTGAGGCGGTGGGCCTCATCAACGATCTGCCGTCGGCGAAGGACATCGTCCGCCGAACGGTGCGCGAGGCAAGCGAAAGACTTGGCGTCTACGCATTCGATCAGTGCATCGCGAGCTGACTTACCACGGCCCTGAAGAGAGGGCCGACTACTTTCAAAAACATAAAGGGGAACTGCAGCATGCAACAGCTACAGGAAAGGGGCGACTCGGTCCGCAAACCAGGTATCTGGACCGTCGTCCTTGCATCAAGCGCCGGCACGGTCATCGAATGGTACGACTTCTATCTTTACGGAAGTCTGGCGATTTTCTTCTCAACGCTCTTCTACCCTGCCAATGAACCGACGGCAGCTGTTCTGATCAGCGTCGCAACCTTTGCCACAGGCTTCCTCGTGCGCCCATTGGGAGCCCTGCTGTTCGGCAGCATCGGCGACCGCGTCGGACGCAAGAGCACGTTCTTGATGACGCTCATTCTGATGGGCATTGCGACCGCGCTCGTCGGCGTCTTGCCAACCTTTGAGACCGCGGGATATTTCGCGCCGATCGCTCTTGTGGTCCTTCGGCTCATCCAGGGATTGGCGATCGGCGGCGAATACGGCGGCGCCGCCGTTTACGTTGCAGAACACGCACCGGCGAACCGGCGCGGGTTCTTCACGAGCTTTATCCAGACAACGGCAACCGTTGGCTTTTTTCTGGCGATTGTCGTCGTGCTTACGTGCCGGCTGTCGCTCGGCGAAGAACTCTTCAAGCAATGGGGTTGGAGAATTCCGTTCCTGCTATCATCGGTTTTGATCGTGCTGTCCCTTTATCTGCGCCTCAAGCTGAGCGAATCCCCGGTATTCGAGGAGCTTCGCAAAGGCGGGAAGACCGCAAAGAGCCCAATCCGTGAGAGTTTCGCCACCGGTCATGGCGTGCGTTATGCAGCCTTTGCACTGTTCGGGGCGACCGCCGGCCTGGGGTGCGTTTGGTATACAGGCCAGTTCTACGCACTGTATTTCTTGCAAAGCGTGCTGAAGCTTGACTTCCTGACAGCGAACATTTGCCTTGCTGCTGCTTTGGTGATCGGAACGCCCCTCATCGTTTTCTTCGGCGCCTTGTCCGACCGGATCGGCCGCCGCAAGTTGATTGTCACCGGTTTCATTCTGGCAGCCGCGTTCTATGTTCCAATCTATCAGGGCATTGCCGCCGCCGTCGCTGCCCAGAACTTCGTTTTGGTAACAGCGCTGATCGTCGCCCAACTCGTTTTCGTAGGATTGGTCTATGGCCCTATGGCAGCTTTCCTCGTCGAGCTCTTCCCGGCGAAATTGCGCTACACCTCGCTCTCGCTGCCCTATCACATCGGCACAGGCGTGTTTGGCGGCTTTGTTCCCCTCATTAACCTGTCGCTGGTTGCCTACACGGGCAACATCTATGCGGGCCTGGCCTATCCCATTGCGATCGCGATCATGAGCGCAGTCGTAAATGTTCTCTGGTTCCCCTGCGCGCTGGCTGGGGAACCCGAGGCTGCCCCAACCGGCCTACCGGCGAGGGCAATCTGAATATTCACCGGGACGCCGAGTGCGCGTCCCCGCCCTCTTTCCTATTTCCGAGCACGACCCATGCCGCTGATAAAAATTAACCTTCTGAAGGGCCGATCGCCTGGGGAGCAGGACAAGATCCTCGACTGCATCCATGAGGCGGTGGTCAGGGCTTTCCATGTACCGCCAGCCGATCGCTATCAGATCCTGATCGAACACGAGAGATCGCATGTGCGCGCGGAGGATACCGGTCTTGGTCTTTAGTGACAGGCTGATCATTTGAGGTGATCTCGCGAGCGCGGTCAACTGACGACAAACAGGCCTTCTATCGTTTCGTTGCGGCAGGGCTTTTGGATGTGTGTGCGATCGACCCTGCAGATGTTGTGGTCAGTATCGTAGAAAATGGTGACGCGGATTGGTCCTTCGGCCTTGGTCGAGCTCAATTCATAACCGGCGAGCTTCGCGGAATCAGGCATCGCGGCGGTGAAAGACGTCAATGTCTAATGCCAGTCCGATACGGCCGCGCCATCAGCTTTGACCGGCCGCGCAAATTCAAACAACAAGCAGAGAGCAGCTATGAAACAGCTACACCGAACCGTTGCAGCGTCACTGGGAATGCTGATGACAACTTTTTTAGTTTCGGCGCAAGCCAAGGAGGCCATCATCAAGTTCCAAGTCGAAGGCCAGACAATCGTAGGCACGATGGTAAGGCCGGATGATGTCGCGAATCCTCCCGTCATCCTGATGCTTCACGGTTTCACCGGCAGCCGCAACGAATGGAGTTCGGAGGCGGTGAAGGAAGGCCTGTTCGGGCGTGCCGCGCCGGTGCTCGCAAAGAATGGCATCGCTTCGCTTCGGATCGATTTTCGCGGCAGCGGCGCGAGTGACGGCAAGTTCGAAGACATGACCGTCGAAACCGAGATAACGAACACACAAGCAGCGCTCGACTTCCTATCGGCGCATGACAGCATCGACGGCAAACGTATTTCGTTGATGGGAATGAGCCTGGGCGGTGCGGTCACGACAGCAGTTGCCGGCCGGACAAAAACGCCTTTAAAGTCTGTCGTGCTCTGGAACCCCGGCATCAATCTTCCGGCAGCGTTCATCTCCATATTTGGCGAAAAGCAGATGGCGGAAGCTGTGACAGCGGGCGATAAAGTCTATCCGGCCAAGCGCGTCGGAGATGGGAAGGAAATTCCCTTGAAAGGCCGCTTCTTCGAGAGCCTCTACGCGGTGCAGCCTGCCGGCGAAATCTCGCGCTACAAGGGGCCGCTGTTCCTCGCGGTCGGCACGCGCGATAGCATCGTCTTTCCCCAACCCGTTCTCGCCAAGTCGTTGCTGGCTTATCACGACGGTCCGGAAGAACTGTGGGCTGAACCCATTGATCATGGTTTCGGCGTTGAACAGAGTGCCAAGACCGTGGACAAGCTGATCTTAGCGACGGTCGCCTTCCTAAAGTCCAACGGCGAATAGCCTGCGCGTCGAACGGCGCTCGCTTGGCCGCCAATGCCGCCGGAATTGGCGGCGTCTTAGCGAAAGCGGTAACGCTCGCCTGTCGGTTATCCTTCATGCAGGATGCTTGCCCGCGTGAACCTGCCCGGTTCCCGAGTACATCCGCCCCGTGACG
The DNA here is from genome assembly GCF_055811575.1 of Mesorhizobium sp. WSM4815. NCBI lineage: Bacteria > Pseudomonadati > Pseudomonadota > Alphaproteobacteria > Hyphomicrobiales > Phyllobacteriaceae > Mesorhizobium > Mesorhizobium sp. WSM4815. The sequence continues at coordinate 10,267 of NZ_JBVVQS010000061.1, forward strand.
ACCGAAAGAAAAATTCGAGCTGATCGTAGGCCGCTCGCTGGCTGAAGACGGCGCGGCTATGATCGCGAGCTGCAACGGCGTACTCTCGACTCTCTCAAGAAGCAGGCGTCCAGACCCAATCAGGATATTACCTTTCGTACCGGCCAGTTGGGAAGAAGTCCGGTCGCACGCGGAAATGATCGCAGGCGAGCGAGCATGTCCTCGACTGGTTCCATATCCCCATGCGCAATGGAAGCCGCTTCCTTCCGCGGCTAACCCGATCCTGCCCCGCAACTGCGCGCAGGATTGCTGGCCGGCGTCGCCATCGTCGAGCGCGCCGGGCCTGCGATGCTCGAGATGCTTCACGCCCGTACGAGGGGAGCATGAGGATTTGTGGGGCGGTCAAGCCGCGCGGACCATTTCGCCGTTCTCGTGATTGTCGTTCGCCATGCCGGGATACCATTGCCGGAAGGTCGACCGCAGGGAGCCATCGAGGGTCTGCGTGCGGGTTTTCAGCAGAAGATGTGCACCGAGGCTGTGTTGCAAAGTCTTCGGTAACCAGGCGCATGGCACGGCCTCTGGTAGTTTCGCCGGAGAGTTCAGATGTTCAAGGGCCGCTATTTCAACCAGTCCGTCATTCTGCTTTGCGTTCGCTGGTATCTGGCCTACGGCTTGAGCCTTCGCGATTTGAAGGAAATGATGGCCGAGCGCGGCATCAGTATCGATCATTCGACGATCCACCGCTGGGTCGTTCACTTCTCGCCCTTGCTGCTGAAACGCTTCAATCGGCGCAAGCGTGCCGTCGGCGGAAGGTGGCATATCGACGAAACCTGTATCAAGGTTCGCGGCCGCTGGATGTATCTCTATCGCCATCGACAGCGTCGGCGACACCGTCGAGTTCTGATTCAGCGAGCATCGTGATCTGCCGGCGGCCAAACGCTTCCTGCGCAAGGTGTTGCAGCGTCACGGCCGCCCCGAGCGCATCGTCATCGACGGCAGCCAGACGAATCGCGAGGCGATCCTTTCCTGTGACGCGGAAAGCCGACTGCGGGATCGGTCGCGGCGGCAGCTCAAGCCGATCCGCATCCGAAAGAGCCAGTACCTCGACAACCGCATCGAGCAGGATCACCGGCGCATCAAGTGTCGTGTGCGGCCTATCTCGGTTTCGAATCATTCGCAAGCGCTATCGCCACGCTGGCCGGGATCGAGATGATCCACATGATGGAAAACGACAGGCGAGGTACGCCTTCAATCCAAATCCGCCATCGCCGAGCAATTCGAAATCATCGCCGCCGCGTGAGGCTGGGGTTTGGCTGGCGTGCTGGCCGATGCGACCAACCTCGGTCCGAAGCGAATGGCGAGCGCGTCCAAGGGCATCAGCGCGCACCAGATCGGCTGGATGCGCACCTTCCACGCGCGGTCCGAGACCTATCGCGCGGCGCAAGCATGTATCACCGATGCACACACCCGACATCCGCATTCTCGACTGTGGGGCAACGGAGCCGCGGTCGTGACCGGTCTCTCAGCGCGAGCAAGCGAACGCGTCATTGAAGCGCAGATCGAGTCGAGAGCTCATTTGATGAGCGACGAGTGGAAAGCATTCATGGCCATTGGTGAGAGCTTTGCCAAGCACGAGACCGTGAAGCGTTCCAGTGATGAGTATGTTCGCGATGCCGTCCACGTCAATTCGGTAGAGGGCTTCAACTCCCGCGTCCGCCGTACCATCGCCGGCGTCTTTCATCATATTAGCCCGCAGCATGCCGACCTGTATTTCCACGAGGTTGGCTTCCGATGGTCACAGCGCGTGGTATCCGGGAGCGCCGTTCGGAAAACCCGGTATGGTCTAGAAGTCTTGAGGACCATCTGGTCGCGCGTGCCGCCGGCGCTGCAGCTACTGAGAGTTTTTCGCGTCGCCACGGGGCGTCAGATGCGGCGTAGCCTGGGTGGAGGAATCATCATCAAATCAACCGTAGCTGCTTTTGGTTGATAAATGCCTCGTACGATTTTGAGCAGTTCTTGTTCCGACCCCATCATGCGAAGATCGTGTGACTGTCGAAGTTTTGGCAAAACGAGAGGCATCCCACAGATGGGGCACTCGGCTGCTGCGGGTCACCTTCGACGACAGTCACACTTACTGATCTCGATTTGATTGTTGAACCTCGGTCTTAACAGCAGCAGTGCTGACCTCAAGCTCCTTAACCGATGTCGAAATGAGTTTGGCCGCATGGCACGCGCAAGCGGAGCACCCTGGCCAGCCATTGTGCTTCAATCCGTGCTGTTTGCTCTCACAACCGCCTGGAAAAACCTGAGGTCGGCGCTGTTCATCAGCCATCTCCTTTTCAGATGAAAAACATCTGATCTAATCGTTTGCCTTAAGTCAAGTGTCGCAATAGCGTCAAAGAGAAATTTCCGGGAACATAGAAGGAAAGCCAAGCCATGCGCCAAGCAGCGCCCCGCTTTGCACTCGACCACATGGCGGCGCCCGGACTCGACGTCAGGGCACTTTTCGCTTTTGCCCGTGACCAGGGCTTGACCGATGTCCAGATCCGCAGCCAACAGCGCAGCAATGCTATTGCACGCGGCATGCCGGCGGCGGACGTCCGCTCTGCCGCCGCCGAAGCAGGCGTTGGGATTATTTCCATCAATGCCTTGCAGCGCTTCAACGAGTGGACACCAGCCCGCAGGGCCGAGGCGAGCAAGCTCGCCGATTATGCGGCGGCCTGCGGAGCCAAGACGCTCATGCTAATGCCTGTCAACGACGGCTCCTGGCCCGCCAATGGCGAGCGCCGGGGCGATCTCCGCTTTGCCTTGAAGGCGCTCAAGCCGATTCTCCAGTCGCGCGGCCTGATCGGTCTCATCGAGCCGCTGGGCTTCCAGACCTGCTCGCTTCGATCGAAGAACGAAGCGGCTAAGGCCATTGCCGCCATTGATGGCCAGTCCGTCTTCCGCCTCGTGCACGACACGTTTCATCACACGCTCGCCGGGGAGACGTTCTTCTCCTGCGACCTGACCGGTCTCGTGCACATTTCAAGAGTGAACGATCCAATCCACTGGATCTACCCGGATCGCGTCCTATTCGGTTCCGACAATGGCAGCCAGATCCGGGCGCTGCTTGATGGCGGTTATGCGGGCCCCTTCTCATTCGCACCGTTTGTCGACGCAGCCCACCCGCTGGACGATCTCGCCGGCGCACTTGCCGCGAGCATCGATCTCGTCCGACAAGGGCTATTGACGCGAATGGCGGCATGAGACGCGGGAGTAAATCAGGGGTGCCTGAGACGGCTTTTGGCGTCCCGCGGAGAAGTCATTCGAGACGCCTACTGTAACAATATCTTTCGCATCCAGATGCTTGCCGCATCACTGTTGTGAAGGGTGATCTGTGCCTGAGACCATCCGCGGATCGTGCTAAAGGCCTGCACGAAACCTCAACACGTCTCTTGAGGCCATGCTCAAGAAAAACCGCTCCTCGATGGAGGGCTTCAGCTCGGACCCTGAGTAGTGCGATTAACGAACGTCACTTCGCTGGTCGAACGGGTGAACCGCTTCTATCGAGTCGTCGCCCGTGGCGCTTCCATTCCCTATGCTGCCTTCATTTCGCGGTCCTCGCCAAACTGTTCAGACAAATCAAGCCAGCTCTCCCGGGGACAGACGCCGGCAAGCTGTGCGTGGACTTAGCGAAACAGCCGTCCGCAATTCAGCCCTGTCCAGAGTTTGCGAAACACGCAAAAACGATGAAAGTGCGATGTTCAGGCGCATCGGTGCCGACTGCACAGAGTTACGTCATTTGAAGTTATGCCAAGGGGAAACGGTATTGGGCAACGGCTCAGGCGCTGGCGAACCTTTGAATGTTGCGCATGCATTGGAGCGCCGGCCGATTCGGGCACGATCAACGATCGCTGTGGCAAGCTCACGTCAATGTCCCCGAATTGCCTTTCCCTACCACCAGACTACCCCGCTCAGGAGCGCGACGCCGGCAGCACTCCCATCTCCTTGAGCAACCGGCTAGCGCCGTCAATCTTGTCCATGGTCCAGAGCATGAAGCGACTGTCGACATGGATGCTGCGATTGCGGTCTGCGGCATATGCCCAATCGGAGATCACTCCATCAAGCGTGCCATCGAAGGCGAGGCCGACGAACTCGCCGCGTCCGTTCAGCGTGGCCGAGCCGCTATTGCCGTTGGTGATGTCGGCGGTGGACAGGAAGTCGACCGGTAACGTGCCCAGCGCCGGCGCGGCATAGGGGCCATAATCCTTGGCTCGGATCGCTGCGATAGCCGCATCTGGAGCGTCGAACTCACCCTTGCCCGTTTCTTTGGCCAGAAGTCCATCGGCCGTGGTAAAGGGCATCCAGATCTGCCCGTCGCGTGTTCGCCCCGCCACCTTGCCCCAGGTGATGCGCAGCGAGCCATTCGCGTCGGGATACATCGGCCGGCCGATTGCCTGGCGGTAGGCACGCTGGCCGTGCATATAGATGGCGCGAGCCGCCTGGCTGCGTCCAGCGCGGTCCTTCGCAGCGTGCTTCGCAGCTATGTCGCCGGGATAGAGAGCGACCGCCAACTTGATGAAAGGGTCCTCCGACGCCTCGAAGGCAGCAGCGGGCTTGTCAAGCCAGCCGAGCCGCATTACCGTGTCTGCGAGTTTGGTGTCTGCATAAAGTCGGTCAAGGCCAATTTGGCCCAAAGTGCTTTCGAAAGCAGTATCGCGGTCCTTTGCATCCAGCCGGCGATATTCGTCGAGTGCGGCCTCGAAAAGCTTTCGATCGATGTCTGGCAAATAGCGGCGTTCGATCTGCGTCAGCTGATCCGAGATTTCTTTACGGTCACGATCCTGAAAGCCGCTTTCACGATCTTCATCGGGCTTCTCGTGCTCCTTTGTCCAGCGATAGAGAGTGCGTGCCGATGACAGTAGTTGCGCGCGATTGAGCAACGCCTGGCGCAGCCTCGCCAGCGAAGCCCGGCTATTCTCGCCCACCATCGCGTCCAGTTCGCGGATTGCTGCGTCAAAGCGCGTGTGCCGCACGGGATACTCAGCGACCCAGGCGCGAAAAGCTTCCTCCTCGGTAGCCTTGCGCGCGTCGAGGCCGATCGCGTCGGCGCCGGCAAGATCGCCCGCCAGCTTCTTCTTGTAGTTTTCCACGCCCCGCAGGATGGAGGCGTAGCGGATCTGCGCTTCGCGATTGCCTTCCGTGGCTTGCTTGATCTGGGCCGCATAATCCGAGAGCAAACGCTGGGACAGTGGTTCGTAGTGCGCGAAGTTGAACCGGACTTCATCGGCGGTGAGGAACCGATTGGTTGCTCCGGGAAAGCCGGCGACCATCACGAAATCGCCTTCTTGAACGCCTTTAGAGGCGATGCGCAGCCAGTTCTTCGGCCGGTAGGGCACGTTGTCGCGCGCATAAGGCCGGGATGAACCATCAGGGGCGACATAGGCGCGATAAAAGCCAAAGTCGCCTGTGTGGCGCGGCCACATCCAATTGTCCGTTTCGCCGCCGAAGTTACCTATGCCGAGCCCGGGCGCATAGACGAGGCGCACGTCCTGAATTTCGAGCTTCTGCTGGAGATGGTAGGAGGCGCCGCCATAATAGGATCCTACGTCGCAGCGGCGATTGGGCTGTTCTTCACACGCGGCGATCAGCGCCTTGCGGTTCGCTTCGAGCCGCTCATAGCGGGCAAAGCCGTTCAGCTTGTCTGAGACGCCCTTGAGCATGTCAGCGGTCACATCCCGCATATCCTCGATCACATAGATGCGGCTGCCGGGCGCCGCAGGCAATTCTTCACCCAGGCTCTTCGCCAGAAACCCGTTGGTGAGATAGTTTTGGCTCTCCTTGCTGTTGTACTGGATGGATTCCAGCACGCAGTGATGGTTGGTGGCGACCAGCCCTTGCGGACTGACGAATGAGGCGGAGCATCCGCCCAGTGAAACGATCGCGTTAAGCGGGGCAGCGCCCAGACGGCTCAGCTGCGCGGGATCGATCTGGAGCCCATCCGCGCGCATGGCCGCGCCGACTTCCGCACTCTGGGCCGGCATCCAGATGCCTTCGTTCGCCGATGCAGCGGTGGCCGTCCAGAGCAAGGCGATGGCACTTACCCAAGCAACCATATCACATTCGCAGTTCATACTGGTGTCTCTCCCATTCTATCTACTGTCTCCGCCGACTGGATCCATGAGCTATCAGACTGGCCGGCGATCCCAGCGCCTGCGCGGCTGCCACTGGGGACTGAGGGGACGGTCAACGCAAACATCTGGATGACGCTCCCCTCACATCGTGTCGGTTGTGTGCAACGTTGCGGATCATCCGTTGCACTAATCGTGCCAAAGGAATAAAGCTTTCAACGACCTAAATGGGAAGCTGCCTTCCATGTCCGACCTCCGACATTTCGTCGTAGACCCGACACCCTCGTCCTCGCCAGCGACGAAGCCCGCTGCCGAACGGCCGTAGCCTGTCCATAATTGTGAGAGTGCGTTTCTTCACCTAGCCGTATACGCCGAAGACCATGCGGTATCCTGGGCATATCCTTGTGGTGTTCGCCGATCGGGAAGTGGAGCGACCCATCTGCGAATATCTGAATTATTATCGCCGCTGGAGGCGCCGGGCGGTTCAGGAACTGCTCAGCTCCCGTTCCGCTGTGCCTCTTATGCGACTTTGGGCGAACAAACATCGAACAACGTCAGAACGACTTCGCTCACATGCTGGGATCCGCTATTCGTCATGGGCTCAGTTGTGCCAAGACCCTTCCGAGCCGAGAACCAAATGTGTCGCATTAGGGCCCGAAAGCTGCCTGTCGGCTCACGGGAACGAAGTAGTTTCTAGAAGCGCTTTCAAATTAGATCTAGGGAGCACCGATGCGAGCGCTAGCGCACGCCTTCACACCCTAGCTATATGTAGAGCTGTGCGCAGCGTCGTTCGTCGCGATCAGATACATATAAATGCCGGTGCCGCCGAGCCGGCCGACGGAATCGACCTCAGCCGCGATCAGCCGGCAGACCAGTTTCCGTAGCGCGCAGACAGGCCGTTTGCGATAAATCATGGTTCAATTCCTCGGTCGGTGGGGGCGAAACCCGGCCAGTAGTGGCCGTCAGGCGTCGGCCGCTTGCCAAAGATGGCCTGACCGACGCGCACGACAGTGGCGCCTTCCTCGATGGCTTCCTCGAAGTCTCCGGTCATACCCATGGAGAGCCCGGTCAGCGCGGCGTTGTGCTTCACGGCTTTGTCCCGCAGCCGGCGCAGCAGAATGAAG
>NZ_JBVVQS010000062.1:0-22547 GCF_055811575.1 Mesorhizobium sp. WSM4815
GTCTTGCCATGATCGACATGGCCAATCGTGCCGATGTTCACATGAGGCTTTGTACGCTCGAATTTACCTTTTGCCATGTGATCTCTCCATTCCTGCTCGCCCGTGCGGGCTTTGAATTAAGTTAGCGCTGCAACCCGTTGGGGTTACGCGTATTTCTTCTGGACTTCCTGAGCGACCGCGGTGGGGACCGGCTCGTAGTGATCGAACTGCATCGTGTAGGCCGCGCGGCCCTGGCTCATCGAGCGCAAATTGTCGACGTATTTGAACATGTTGGCGAGCGGCACCATGGCGTTGACAACCACCGCCACGCCGCGCGATTCCTGGCCCTGAATCTGGCCGCGACGGCCGTTCAGATCACCGATGACGCTGCCGACATAATCTTCCGGCGTCACCACTTCGACCTTCATGATCGGCTCGAGCAGCTGCACGCCAAGCTTGGGCGCCGCTTCACGGAAGCAGGCACGGCCGGCGATTTCGAAGGCGAGCACCGAGGAGTCGACATCATGGTAGGCGCCGTCGATCAGAGTCGCCTTGACGCCGATCATCGGGAAGCCGGCGAACGGGCCGGAGGTCATGACGCTGTTGATGCCCTTTTCGACACCGGGGATGTATTCCTTCGGCACGGCGCCGCCGACGATCTTGGATTCGAACAGGAATTCGCTGCTTTCCGGATTCGGTTCGAACAGGATCTTGACACGGGCGAACTGGCCGGTGCCGCCGGTCTGCTTCTTGTGGGTGTAGTCCTGCTCGTGCCTGCGGGTGATCGTCTCGCGATAGGCCACCTGCGGCGCGCCGACATTGGCCTCGACCTTGAACTCGCGACGCATGCGGTCGACGATGATGTCGAGGTGGAGTTCGCCCATGCCGGAGATGATCGTCTGGCCGCTTTCCTCGTCGGTCTTGACGCGGAAGGACGGGTCCTCGGCGGCCAGGCGATGCAGCGCAAGGCCCATCTTTTCCTGGTCGTTCTTGGTCTTCGGCTCAATGGCGATCTGGATGACCGGATCGGGGAATTCCATGCGCTCGAGGATGACCGGATGCAGCGGATCGCAGAGAGTGTCGCCAGTCGTCGTGTCCTTGAGGCCGGCCAAAGCGACGATGTCGCCGGCGAAAGCCTCTTCGACGTCAGCGCGCGAATTCGCATGCATCTGCAGCATGCGGCCGATGCGCTCCTTCTTGCCCTTCACCGTATTGTCGACCGAGATGCCCTTGGTGAGCTTGCCCGAATAGATGCGGGCAAAGGTGAGCGAGCCGACGAACGGGTCGTTCATGATCTTGAAGGCGAGCATCGACAGCGGCTCGCTGTCGTCGGCGTGACGCTCGATCTCGGCGTCGGTCTTGGCGTCGACGCCCTTGATGGCCGGAACGTCGGCCGGCGACGGCAAATATTCGACGACTGCGTCGAGCAGCGGCTGCACGCCCTTGTTCTTGAAGGCCGAGCCGCAGAACATCGGGTAGAACTTCACCGCGATGGTGCCCTTGCGGATCAGGGCGCGGATCTCGTCATTGCTGGGCATCTTGCCTTCGAGGTAATTCTCGAGCGCCGTCTCGTCCATTTCGACGGCGGCCTCGATCATCTTCTCGCGATATTCTTCGGCACGTGCCCTAAGGTCGTCCGGGATCTCGACGACGTCCCAGGCGGCGCCCAGCGTCTCGTCGCGCCAGACCAGCGCGTTCATCTCGACGAGATCGACGACACCCTTGAACTCGGTCTCGGCGCCGATCGGCAGCTGCATGACGACAGCCTGCGCACCGAGGCGCGAGCCGATCATTTCGACCGAGCGATAGAAATCCGCGCCGATCTTGTCCATCTTGTTGCAGAAGATCATGCGCGGCACGCGGTACTTGTCGGCCTGGCGCCAGACGGTCTCCGTCTGCGGCTCGACACCGGCATTGGCATCGAGCAGCGCGATGGCGCCGTCGAGCACGCGCAGCGAACGCTCGACCTCGATGGTGAAATCGACGTGGCCGGGAGTGTCGATGATGTTGAAGCGGTGCATCTTGCCGTCACGAGCCTTCCAGAAGGTCGTGGTCGCGGCGGACGTGATGGTGATGCCGCGTTCCTGCTCCTGCTCCATCCAGTCCATGGTGGCAGCGCCGTCATGGACTTCGCCGATCTTGTGCGACTTGCCCGTGTAGTAGAGGACGCGCTCGGTGGTCGTTGTCTTGCCGGCGTCGATATGCGCCATGATACCGAAATTGCGGTAGTCTTCGATTTTATATTCGCGGGCCATGGGAGGTGCCTCTTCAGTCTCGTTCGCGCTTTACCAGCGGTAGTGCGCGAAGGCGCGGTTGGCTTCTGCCATCTTGTGGGTGTCTTCACGCTTCTTGACGGCGGTGCCGCGGTTGTTGGCCGCGTCCATCAGCTCGCCGGAGAGGCGGTCGACCATCGTGGTCTCGTTGCGGTTGCGGGCGGCGGCGATCAGCCAGCGGATGGCCAGCGCCTGACGGCGCTCGGGGCGCACGTCGACCGGAACCTGGTAGGTGGCGCCGCCGACGCGGCGCGAACGCACTTCCACATGCGGCGCGACATTGTCGAGCGCCTGATGGAAGACGGTGACCGGCTCCTGCTTGGTCTTGGACTGGACCTGGTCGAGCGCACCGTAGACGATGGTCTCGGCAACCGACTTCTTGCCGTCATACATGACGGCGTTCATGAATTTGGTGACGATCAGATCGCCGAACTTCGGGTCCGGGTTGATCTCACGCTTTTCTGCACTGTGACGACGGGACATTTTTTCTCTGCCTCAATTCTGCGTGGTGGCCTGGATCCCGGATCGTCGCCTGGCGCCGTCCGGGATGACCTTGGCTACGCTTCGGTCACTTCGGACGCTTGGCGCCGTATTTCGAACGGCGCTGCTTGCGGTTCTTCACACCCTGCGTGTCGAGCACGCCGCGGATGATATGGTAGCGGACGCCCGGAAGATCCTTGACGCGGCCGCCGCGGATCATCACCACCGAGTGCTCCTGAAGGTTGTGGCCTTCGCCGGGGATGTAGCCGATCACTTCAAAACCATTGGTCAGGCGGATCTTGGCCACCTTGCGCAGCGCCGAGTTCGGCTTCTTCGGCGTCGTTGTGTAGACGCGCGTGCAGACGCCCCGCTTCTGCGGGTTCTGCTGCATGGCCGGGACCTTGTTGCGCTTCACCGGCGCAATGCGCGGCTTGCGGATCAGCTGGTTGACGGTAGGCATTAAACCCTCTTGTCTCTCAATTCCGTGTCTCGCCCGGTCAGGGCCGCTCAAAGCGTCATTTCCATACGCAAAGTCGGGCCACAAACCGCGCCTCGCGGTCTTGCCCGAACAAATGGCAGAGGAAGCGGAAACCGCTTCATGCACGCCGGAAATGTCTTTTCGCTCGTAAAACGAACCCTGTTTGAGGCAAACTCCAAAGCGTGTCGCTTCGGAAGGGAGAGCCTCACATCGGTTCTGACTGGGCGGCTTCTACTCGCAAGCCTGTTGCCCGTCAACCCCGGAGCACCAAATATTACGCTGAAACCGAGGCTTGGCAGCCATGCGAAAAGCGCATGTAATTTTCTTTCGCCATTTTGCAAGAGCAAGGAAGAAAGTGACCGGCCGTCGGCTGTTGCATAGCCACGCTTCATGCGAAAAAGCGACATGAACAGCGCAAATCCCCTCGCCCGGAGGAATCGGCCCGTGAACGACAATGATGAGCGCCCGGTCACCATCATCACCGGCCGGGCGTGGAAAAGAAAGGGCGGCAAGCCGGAAGGCGTCCACCTCATGCTGGTCGCGCCCGACGACGATTCGGCGGTGCGCCGGGCGCTCGAATCACTCGCGGCCGAAGGCTACGCCGAGGCGGAGCTCGACCAGATCGGCGACCTCGACGGCGTGCCCGATGAAGAGCCGCATTTGTCGGCCTATCAGGGCGCGCTCGAAGGCGAAGTGTCGATCGTCACCTTCGACGTGCCGCTGTGACCAGCCATGTCCCTGGCCGTCGCGGTTTGGGGCCGTCGCGGTCTGGCACTGCTTGCCCGGCATCGGTTCTCTGCTAAGAACCAAGCGCAATATCAACCTGCGGAGTTCCCATGTCCCTGAATAGCGGTCCCATCAAGCTCGGCATCGTCGGCGTGGGAAAGATCGTTCGCGACCAGCACCTGCCGGCCTTGGCCAAGGACCGCGACTACCTGCTCACCGCCGCCGCCAGCCGGCACGGCAAGGTCGACGGCATCGCGAATTTTCCTGATATCGAGGCGATGCTCGACGCCGTGCCGGAGCTCGAGGCCGTATCGCTCTGCATGCCGCCGCAGTTCCGCTACGACGCCGCGCGGACGGCACTCGAAGCAAAAAAACATGTTTTTCTGGAAAAGCCACCCGGCGCCACGGTCAGCGAGGTCGAAGACCTGAAAGCACTGGCCGCGGCAAACGGCGTCTCGCTGTTCGCCAGCTGGCATTCGCGCTATGCGCCGGCGGTGGAAGCGGCGCGCGCATTTTTAGGCTCGACCCAGATCAGGTCGGCCGCCATCAACTGGAAGGAGGACGTGCGCCGCTGGCACCCGAACCAGGACTGGATCTGGGCTCCAGGCGGCTTCGGCGTGTTCGATCCCGGCATCAACGCGCTGTCGATCGCGACCCACATACTGCCGGCGATGTTCATCACCTCGGCAATCCTCGATTTTCCCGAGAACCGTGCAGCCCCGATCGCCGCGCACATCGCCTTCCGCACTTCGAACGGCTTGCCGGTGGCGATGGAACTCGACTGGCGCCAGACCGGCCCGCAAAGCTGGGACATCCTGGCCGAGACCGACAAGGGCGCGATGGTGCTCTCGGGCGGCGGCGCAAAATTCGCGGTCGACGGCCGCGTCGTTCACGACGAGCCGGAAGCCGAATATCCGATGCTCTACAAGCGCTTCGCCGAGATCGTGCGCGCCGGCGTTTCCGACGTCGATCTCGCCCCGCTGCAGCATGTCGCCGACGCTTTTATGCTCGGCAAGCGCAATGTGGTGGAAGCGTTTTTCGATTGACGCGTACAATGCGGCTATGAACGACCCGCCTGCCCAGCGTTGGTAGTTGGCGAAAGCGGAAGCGCCATACAATCTCCCCCTTGGGATCCCTCAAGGCAGGGCTGTCGCAAGCCGAGGCTTTCGCTCTACGATGTACCCCCACCCCTAACCCCTCCCCACAAGGGGGAGGGAGACTTCCGCTGGCGCTGACCTTGGCAACTTGCCTGCCTTCGGCGCCAAAGGGGAGAAATAAAGGCGCGCGGCAGCGTTCCCTCCCCCTTGTGGGGAGGGTTAGGGTGGGGGTCCTCTTCGCAAGAATCCCCCAACTTCACCATATAAAAAAGCCGCCGGGTTGCCCCGACGGCTTCGTTGCCTGAGATCTGTACCCGCCGCGCTTACTGCGCGGCGGAAGCCATGTCGGTCAGCATCGGATCGGCGACCTCGACGCCCGACGCCTTGCGGCGCTCGTCGATGATCAGCTCGTCGCGCGAGGTGGCGATGCGCCGGATCTGGCTCATCGTGCCGCCGGTGCCGGCCGGGATCAGACGGCCGACGATGACGTTTTCCTTCAGCCCCTGCAGCATGTCGGTCTTGCCGGCAACCGCCGCTTCGGTCAGCACCCGGGTCGTCTCCTGGAAGGAGGCGGCCGAGATGAAGGACGGCGTCTGCAGCGAGGCCTTGGTGATGCCCAACAGCACCGGCTGGCCTTCGGCCGGCTTCTTGCCGTCCTCGACCAGGCGCTCGTTGACCTCTTCCAGCTCGATCACGTCGACGTGGTCGCCCGGAATGTAGGTCGAGTCGCCCTGCGCGGTGATCTCGACCTTCTGCAGCATCTGGCGAACGATCACCTCGATGTGCTTGTCGTTGATCGACACGCCCTGCAGACGGTAGACCTCCTGGATCTCGTTGACGAGGTAGGACGCAAGCGCCTCCACGCCCTTGATCGCCAGGATGTCGTGCGGCGCCGGATTGCCGTCGAGGATGTAGTCGCCCTTCTCGATGACGTCGCCGTCCTGGAGATGGAACGGCTTGCCCTTCGGGATCAGGTATTCGACCGGCTCAAGCGTCGAGTCATGCGGCTCGATGATGATGCGGCGCTTGTTCTTGTAGTCGCGGCCGAAGCGGATCGTGCCATCGATCTCGGCGATGATGGCGTGATCCTTCGGACGGCGTGCCTCGAACAATTCGGCAACACGCGGCAGACCGCCGGTGATGTCCTTGGTCTTGGCGCTTTCCATCGGGATACGCGCCAGCACGTCGCCGGGGCGAACCTGTGCACCCGGCTCGACCGAAAGAATGGCCTCGACCGAGAGCAGGAAGCGAGCGTCGCCGCCCTTCGACAGTTTGCCGACCTTGCCCTTGGCGTCCTGGACGACGATCGCCGGCTTGAGGTCGTTGCCGCGCGGCGTCGAACGCCAGTCGATGACCTCGCGCTTGGTGATGCCGGTCGATTCGTCGGCCGTTTCCTGGACGGAAATGCCGTCGACCAGATCCTCGAACGCCACCTTGCCCTCGATTTCGGTGAGAACCGGGCGGGTATAGGGATCCCACTCGGCGATGCGCTGGCCGCGCTTCACCTTGTCGCCATCGTCCACGAAGATGCGCGAACCATAGGTAAGGCGGTGCGTGGCGCGCTCCTTGCCGGCCTCGTCGAGGATCAGCACCGCCATGTTGCGGCCCATGACCATCTGCTGGCCGTCGGAGTTGCGCACCACGTTGCGGTTGCGGATCTCGACCTTGCCCTCATACGAGGCTTCAAGGAACGACGAGTCCACCACCTGCGCCGTGCCGCCCATGTGGAAGGTACGCATGGTGAGCTGGGTGCCCGGCTCGCCGATCGACTGCGCCGCGATGACGCCGACAGCCTCGCCCTGGTTGACCGGGGTGCCGCGGGCCAGATCGCGTCCGTAGCAGACCGCGCAGACACCGACCCTGACGTCGCAAGTCAGCGCCGAGCGGATGCGGACCGACTGGACGCCGGCCTTTTCGATCTGCTCGACGTCGCGTTCGTCCATCAGGGTTCCGGCCTTGACCAGAACCTCACCGGTGACCGGATGCGTGATGTCGTCGAGCGCCGTGCGGCCGAGAACCCGCTGGCCGACGGAAGCGACGACCTGGCCGGCATCGACGATCGGCTGCATGGTGAGGCCCTTGTCGGTGCCGCAGTCGACGGAGTTGACGATGCAGTCCTGCGCCACGTCGACCAGACGACGGGTGAGGTAACCCGAGTTCGCCGTCTTCAAGGCGGTGTCGGCCAGACCCTTGCGGGCGCCGTGGGTCGAGTTGAAGTACTCGAGCACGGTCAGGCCTTCCTTGAAGTTCGAGATGATCGGCGTTTCGATGATCTCGCCGCTCGGCTTGGCCATCAGGCCGCGCATACCGGCAAGCTGGCGCATCTGGGTGGGCGAGCCGCGCGCACCGGAGTGCGACATCATGTAGATCGAGTTCATCGGCTTTTGACGGCCATTGTCCTCGAACTCGACCGCCTTGATGCGGGCCATCATCTCGTCGGCGACCTTTTCCGAGCACTTGGCCCAGGCGTCGACGACCTTGTTGTACTTCTCGCCCTGGGTGATCAGGCCGTCATTGTACTGCTGCTCGTATTCCTTGGCCAAGGCCTCGGTGTCGGAAACCAGCTTGATCTTGGCATCCGGGATCAGCATGTCGTCCTTGCCGAACGAAATGCCGGCGCGGCAGGCGTGGCTGAAGCCGAGGGCCATGATGCGATCGCAGAAAATGACCGTCTCCTTCTGACCGCAATGGCGGTAGACGGTGTCGATCATCTTGGAGATGTTCTTCTTGGTCATCTCCTGGTTGGCGGTCTCGTACGGCACATTGACGTTCTTCGGCAGAAGCTCGCCGATGATCATGCGGCCGGGCGTGGTGTCGTAGATCTTCGACACGACCTTGCCGTCCGCATCGACCGAGCGGAAGCGGCCCTTGATCTTGGAGTGCAGCGTCACCGCCTTGGTCTCGAGCGCGTGCTGGAGTTCGCCCATGTCGGCAAACACCATGCCCTCGCCCGGCTCGTTCTGGTTGACGATCGAGAGGTAGTAGAGACCCAGAACCATGTCCTGCGACGGCACGATGATCGGCGCGCCGGAAGCCGGGTGCAGGATGTTGTTGGTCGACATCATCAGCACGCGGGCTTCAAGCTGTGCTTCCAGCGACAGCGGCACGTGAACCGCCATCTGGTCGCCGTCGAAGTCGGCGTTGAAGGCCGTGCAGACCAGCGGGTGAAGCTGGATCGCCTTGCCTTCGATCAGGATCGGCTCGAACGCCTGGATGCCGAGGCGGTGCAGCGTCGGCGCACGGTTCAACAGCACCGGATGCTCGCGAATGACCTCGTCGAGGATATCCCAGACCTCCGGACGCTCCTTCTCGACCAGCTTCTTCGCCTGCTTGACGGTCGAGGAGTAACCCTTGGCGTCGAGACGGGCATAGATGAAGGGCTTGAACAGTTCGAGAGCCATCTTCTTCGGCAGGCCGCACTGGTGCAGCTTGAGCTCCGGACCGGTCACGATGACCGAGCGGCCGGAATAGTCAACGCGCTTGCCGAGCAGGTTCTGGCGGAACCGGCCCTGCTTGCCCTTCAGCATGTCGGACAGCGACTTCAGCGGACGCTTGTTGGCGCCGGTGATGACGCGGCCGCGACGGCCGTTGTCGAACAGCGCGTCGACGGCTTCCTGCAGCATGCGCTTTTCATTGCGCACGATAATGCCGGGCGCGCGCAGCTCGATCAGCCGCTTCAGGCGGTTGTTGCGGTTGATGACGCGGCGATAGAGATCGTTGAGATCGGACGTGGCGAAGCGGCCGCCATCCAGGGGAACCAGCGGGCGCAGGTCCGGCGGGATCACCGGGACCACCTTCATGATCATCCATTCCGGACGGTTGCCGGACTCCATGAAGTTCTCGACGACCTTGAGCCGCTTCAGATACTTCTTCTGCTTGAGCTCGGACGTGGTCGAAGCCAGCTCCGAACGCAGGTCGCCGGCGATCTTCTCCAGGTCCATGCCGGCCAGAAGGTCGTGGATGGCCTCGGCGCCGATCATGGCGGTGAACGAATCCTCGCCATATTCGTCGACGGCCATCATGTACTCTTCCTCGCTGAGGAGCTGGTGCTCCTTCAGCGCGGTCAGGCCGGGCTCGGTGACGATGTAGTTCTCGAAGTAGAGAACGCGCTCGATGTCCTTCAGCGTCATGTCGAGCAGCGTGCCGATACGCGACGGCAGCGACTTCAGGAACCAGATATGGGCGACCGGCGCGGCCAGCTCGATATGGCCCATGCGCTCGCGACGGACGCGCGACAGCGTGACTTCGACGCCGCACTTCTCGCAGATGACGCCCTTGTACTTCATGCGCTTGTACTTGCCGCACAGGCATTCGTAGTCCTTGATCGGACCGAAAATGCGCGCGCAGAACAGGCCGTCGCGCTCCGGCTTGAAGGTGCGGTAGTTGATGGTCTCCGGCTTCTTGATCTCGCCAAACGACCAGGACAGAATCTTCTCAGGGCTGGCGAGCGAAATCCGGATGGAATCGAACACCTGTGCAGGCGCCTGGGGATTGAAGAGATTCATGACCTCTTGGTTCATGCCGTTCTCCTTTTCGGGGTCATCGAAAACCCCTTGCATCTAGCGCGGGCCAAACGCCCGCCGACTTGATCGGCCATCGGCCGAAAATTTGGTGCGCTCGGTCGCGGGTTTCCGCGACCGAGCGTCTTGCTTATTCGGCCGCGTCGGGCAGCCGGATCGGGTTGTCGTCGAGCTTGGTGTTCTCCAGCTCGACATTGAGGCCCAGAGACCGCATTTCCTTGACGAGAACGTTGAAGCTCTCGGGGATGCCGGCCTCGAAGGTGTCGTCGCCTCTGACGATCGCCTCGTAGACCTTGGTGCGGCCGGCGACGTCGTCCGACTTCACCGTCAGCATCTCCTGCAGCGTGTAGGCGGCGCCGTACGCTTCGAGCGCCCAGACCTCCATCTCGCCGAAGCGCTGGCCACCGAACTGCGCCTTGCCGCCCAGCGGCTGCTGGGTAACGAGCGAGTACGGCCCGATCGAACGCGCGTGGATCTTGTCGTCCACAAGATGGTGAAGCTTGAGCATATATATGTAGCCCATCGTCACTTTGCGATCGAACGGCTCGCCGGTGCGTCCGTCATAGAGCTGCGACTGACCGCTGGTGTGCAGGCCCGCCTGCTCCAGCATGATGTTGATGTCGGCCTCGTGCGCGCCGTCGAACACCGGTGTCGCGATAGAGACGCCGCGGCGCATCTGCTCGCTGAGGCGAACGACGCTCTCGTCGTCATAGTCGCGGACCGGCTCGTTGCGGTCGTTGGCCGGCATGAAGCTCTCGAGCGTCTTGCGCAGCGGCTTGATGTCGCCGCCTGTCTTGTAGGCGTCGATCAGCTCGCCGATCTTCCTGCCCATTCCGGCGCAAGCCCAGCCCAGATGCGTCTCCAGGATCTGGCCGACATTCATGCGGCTCGGCACACCCAGCGGGTTGAGCACGATATCGGCATGCGTGCCGTCCTCGAGGAACGGCATGTCCTCGACCGGAACGATCCGCGACACGACACCCTTGTTGCCGTGCCGGCCGGCCATCTTGTCGCCGGGCTGCATCTTGCGCTTCACGGCCACGAAGACCTTGACCATCTTCATGACGCCGGGAGGCATCTCGTCGCCGCGCTGCACCTTCTCGACCTTGTCCATGAAGCGCTGTTCGAGCGCCTTCTTGGAATCGTCGTACTGGCCCCGCAGGGCTTCCAGTTCGCTCTGGAGCTTTTCGTTCTCCACCGCAAACTGCCACCACTGCGAACGCGGATACTCGTCGAGCGTATCCTTCGACAGCTTCGAGCCCTTCTTGAAACCCTTCGGCCCGGCAATCGCATCCTTGCCGACGAGAACGTCGGACAGGCGCGAATAGACGTTGCGGTCGAGGATCGCCTGCTCGTCGTCGCGGTCCTTGGCGAGGCGTTCGATCTCCTCGCGTTCGATCGCCATGGCGCGCTCGTCCTTCTCCACACCGTGGCGGTTGAAGACGCGCACTTCGACGACGGTGCCGAAGGTCCCGGGCGGCATGCGCATGGAGGTGTCACGCACGTCCGATGCCTTTTCGCCAAAAATGGCGCGCAGAAGCTTTTCTTCCGGCGTCATTGGGCTTTCGCCCTTCGGCGTGATCTTGCCGACCAGGATGTCGCCCGGCTGCACTTCGGCACCGATATAGACGATGCCGGCCTCGTCGAGGTTCTTCAGCGCTTCTTCCGAGACATTGGGAATGTCGCGGGTGATTTCCTCCGGCCCGAGCTTGGTATCGCGCGCCATGACCTCGAATTCCTCGATGTGGATCGAGGTGAAGACGTCGTCGGCGACGATGCGCTCGGACAAGAGGATCGAGTCCTCGTAGTTGTAACCGTTCCACGGCATGAACGCGACCAGCACATTGCGGCCGAGCGCCAGATCGCCAAGCTCGGTCGACGGACCGTCGGCGATGATGTCGCCCTTGTTGACCAGGTCGCCCATGCGCACCAGCGGACGCTGGTTGATGCAGGTGTTCTGGTTCGAACGCTGGAACTTCATCAGCCGGTAGATGTCGACGCCCGACTTGCCGGGATCGAGATCTTCCGTGGCGCGGATGACGATACGCGTCGCGTCGACCTGGTCGACGATGCCGCCGCGGCGGGCGCCGATGGCGGCGCCGGAGTCACGGGCGACGATCGGCTCCATGCCGGTGCCGACGAACGGCGCTTCGGCTCGCACCAGCGGCACGGCCTGACGCTGCATGTTCGAGCCCATCAGCGCGCGGTTGGCGTCGTCGTTCTCGAGGAACGGGATCAGGGCCGCGGCCACCGACACCATCTGCTTCGGCGACACGTCCATCAGATCGACGTTTTCGCGCGGCGCCATCATCACTTCGCCGGCATTGCGGCAAATGACGAATTCGTCGACGAAACCACCATTCTTGTCGAGCTCGGCATTGGCCTGGGCGACGTGGTGCTTGGCCTCTTCCATCGCGGAGAGATAGACGACCTCATTGGTCAGCTTGCCGTTGACGATCTTGCGGTAGGGGCTCTCGATGAAGCCATACTTGTTGACGCGCGCAAATGTGGCCAGCGAGTTGATCAGACCGATGTTCGGGCCTTCCGGCGTCTCGATCGGGCAGATGCGGCCGTAATGCGTCGGATGCACGTCGCGCACCTCGAAGCCGGCGCGCTCGCGGGTCAGACCACCGGGTCCAAGCGCCGAGAGACGGCGCTTGTGGGTGATCTCCGACAGCGGGTTGGTCTGGTCCATGAACTGCGACAGCTGCGAGGAACCGAAGAACTCGCGCACGGCGGCAGCCGCTGGCTTGGCGTTGATCAGGTCCTGCGGCATCACCGTATCGATCTCGATCGAGGACATGCGTTCCTTGATCGCGCGCTCCATGCGCAAGAGGCCGACGCGGTACTGGTTCTCCATCAGCTCGCCGACCGAGCGCACGCGGCGATTGCCGAGATTGTCGATGTCGTCGATCTCGCCCTTGCCATCACGCAGTTCGACCAGCGTCTTGACCACGGCCAGAATGTCGTCCTTGCGCAGCACGCGCACGGTGTCCTCGGCCTTGAGCTCGAGGCGCATGTTCATCTTGACGCGGCCGACGGCCGACAGGTCATAGCGCTCGCTGTCGAAGAACAGCGAGTTGAACATGGCTTCGGCGGTTTCCAGCGTCGGCGGCTCGCCGGGGCGCATGACACGGTAGATGTCGAACAGCGCGTCCTGGCGGCTCTCGTTCTTGTCGACGTTGAGCGTGTTGCGGATATAGGCGCCGACATTGACGTGGTCGATGTCGAGAACCTTGATCTCGTCGTCGCCGGCGGCGAGAAGCACTTTTAGCGTCTTTTCGTCGATCTCGTCGCCGGCCTCGAGGAAAATCTCGCCGGTCGCATAGTTGACGATGTCCTCGGCAAGGTAGTTGCCGAGCAGATCCTCGTCGGTCGCCTTGATCGCCTTGAGACCCTTTTCGCCGAGCTGACGGGCCTGGCGTGCGGTGATCTTCTTGCCGGCCTCGACGACGACCTCGTTGGTGTCTGCATCGATCAGGTCGCCGACAGCCTTGAGGCCGCGGAAACGCTCGACGTTGAACGGGATGCGCCAGTGGTCGCCGGCGCGCTTGTAGGTGATCTTGTTGTAGAAGGTCGACAGGATCTCCTCGGCGTCCATGCCGAGCGCCATCAGCAGCGACGTCACCGGAATCTTGCGGCGGCGGTCGATGCGGGCGTGCACGACGTCCTTCGAGTCGAACTCGATGTCGAGCCACGATCCGCGATAGGGGATGACGCGCGCGGCAAACAGCAGCTTGCCCGACGAGTGCGACTTGCCTTTGTCATGGTCGAAGAAGACGCCCGGCGAACGGTGCATCTGCGAGACGATGACGCGCTCGGTGCCATTGACGATGAAGGTGCCGTTCAAGGTCATGAGCGGCATGTCGCCCATATAGACGTCCTGCTCCTTGATGTCCTTGATCGACTTGGCGCCGGTATCCTCGTCGATATCGAACACGATGAGGCGCAGCGTCACCTTGAGTGGCGCGGCATAGGTCAGGTCGCGCTGACGGCATTCGTCAACGTCGAATTTCGGTGCTTCGAACTCGTACTTCACGAATTCCAGCATCGAGGAGCCGGAAAAGTCGGAAATCGGGAACACCGATTTGAAAACCGCCTGCAGTCCCTCGTCAGGACGCCCGCCCTTGGGCTCCTCGACCATCAGGAACTGGTCATAGGATGCCTTCTGAACCTCGATCAGGTTCGGCATCTCCGCAACTTCCGGAATCTTTCCGAAGAATTTGCGTACGCGTCTGCGGCCATTGAAAGTTTGTGTCTGGGCCATCGTCGCTCCTTAGCTCGATTCTCGGGGCGAGCCTCGCCGCGGCTCGCCTTGCATTCTCGGCCACCTTCGGCGGCGGCCTTTATTTGTT
Organism: Mesorhizobium sp. WSM4815; assembly: GCF_055811575.1. Classification (NCBI taxonomy): domain Bacteria; kingdom Pseudomonadati; phylum Pseudomonadota; class Alphaproteobacteria; order Hyphomicrobiales; family Phyllobacteriaceae; genus Mesorhizobium; species Mesorhizobium sp. WSM4815. The sequence goes on from NZ_JBVVQS010000062.1 coordinate 13,909, forward strand.
CACCCGCCACCTGTCGGTGGCCGGCCAAAACGGGAGAAAACCCGTTTCCTGAAGGCCGGCTTACGGCCCTCAGGAAAGAGGTTTTCGTACTCTTCGCGTTACGCAGCCTCCCTTCGCGCCAAGGGAGCGGCGGACGGCGCGAAGCCGCCCGCCGATATCAAACGCTTACTTCAGTTCGACCTTGGCGCCGGCTGCTTCCAGCTGGGCCTTGAACTTGTCCGCGTCGGCCTTGGAAACAGCTTCCTTGACCGGCTTCGGAGCCGCCTCGACCAAGTCCTTGGCTTCCTTGAGGCCAAGACCGGTGATGGCGCGAACTTCCTTGATGACGTTGATCTTCTGAGCGCCCGCCTCGGTGAGGACGACGTCGAATTCCGTCTTTTCCTCGACCGGAGCAGCAGCAGCCGCAGCACCGCCGGCGGCAGCAACCGCCACCGGAGCAGCAGCGGAAACGCCCCACTTTTCTTCCAGAAGCTTCGACAGCTCGGCCGCCTCGAGGACGGTCAGCTTCGAAAGGTCGTCTACGATCTTTGCCAGATCAGCCATTGCAATATTCCTTCATAAGGTTCGAACGTGTGTTTGTGATAGCGAGGAACGGCCTCATGCCGCCTCGTCCTTCCGGGCGTAAGCGCCGATGACACGCGCGACCGAAGCCGCAGGCGCATTGACGATCTGGGCGATCCGGGTTGCCGGCGTGGCGATCATGCCAACCAGCCTGGCGCGCAGCTCATCGAGCGACGGAAGTGTGGCGAGTGCCTTCACACCGTCGGCGTTGAGCGAGGTGGTGCCCATTGCGCCGCCGAGAATGACGAGCTTGTCATTTCCCTTGGCGAAATCGGACGCGACCTTCGGCGCCGCAATCGGATCCTCCGAATAGGCGATCAGCGTCTGTCCCTTGAACAGGTCGATGATCGATGCGGAGTCCGTGCCCTGAAGAGCGATTTTGGCGAGACGGTTCTTCGCGACTTTGACGGTGCCACCGGCGACACGCATTTTCGACCGAAGGTCGTTCATTTGCGCGACGGTAATACCGGCGTAGTGGGCCACGACGACTGAACCAGCGCCCGAAAACGCTTCATTCAGGCCCGTGACGAGTTCGCGTTTTTCCGCTCTGTCCACTGCCTATCTCCAGTTGACCCCAATCCTGTTAACGGGAACATTCCCATTACGAGGACAGGCGTCGGGTTGCCTTTTGCCGGCCGGGCCATCCAGTAACGGATCTCCCGAACGACGCTCGAGGATCCTGCCCCCTTTCGCCACACCAGCCGGCAAGCCGAATGGTGCGCAGACAAAAGGCAAACACGGTTCGAACCTTTCATTGGAGCAGTCGCTCCGTTGTCCGGTCTTCACCCGTCTCATGCAGGCCCACATGAATTAAGGCCCCCCTTGAACCAAGGCCTGGGGCCGCCCGCAATCTCGGACAGGATGTCCGGAAGCCTTCCGACTTCCGGTACCGGGCCGCCAAGATAAATCGGAGGCCCGGAATTCTGTTGCGGATCAGCCCTTTAGCGGCAGATCCAAATGGTTCGTATCAGGACGCTGCCAGCGTCGAGACGTCGAGCTTGAGACCAGGGCCCATCGTCGAGGTGACCGACACCTTCTTGACGTAGTTGCCCTTGGCGCCAGCCGGCTTCGCCTTGGTCACGGCGTCAGCGAAGGCGCGAACATTCTCTTCCAGCGCCTTGACGTCGAACGAGATCTTGCCGACGCCGCCATGAACGATGCCGGCCTTCTCGACGCGGAACTCGACCGCGCCACCCTTCGACGCCTTGACGGCGGCGGTAACGTCGGTGGTGACAGTGCCGACCTTCGGGTTCGGCATCATGCCACGCGGGCCGAGCACCTTGCCCAGACGGCCGACCAGCGGCATCATGTCCGGCGTGGCGATGCAGCGATCGAAGTCGATCGTGCCCTTCTGGACGATGTCGACCAGATCCTCGGCGCCAACGATATCGGCGCCGGCCGCCTTGGCTTCCTCGGCCTTGTCGCCACGCGCGAAAACCGCGACGCGGACGGTACGGCCGGTGCCGTTCGGCAGGTTGACCACGCCACGGACCATCTGGTCGGCATGGCGCGGGTCGACACCCAGGTTCATCGCGATTTCAACGGTCTCGTCGAACTTCACCGAGGACCGGTCCTTGAGCAGCTTCAGCGCATCACCCAAGGCATAGGCCTTGTTGGGATCGATGCCTTCGCGGGTCTTCGATACACGCTTTGCAATCTTTGCCATGATCTCAGCCCACCACTTCCAGACCCATCGAGCGGGCGGAGCCCTCGACCATGCGCATGGCCCCCTCGATATCGGTCGCGTTCAGATCCTTCATCTTCTGCTCGGCGATGGCGCGCACCTTGTCGCGGCCGATCGTGCCGGCCTTGACCTTGCCCGGCTCCTTCGAGCCCGACTTCAGGTTTGCGGCCTTCTTCAGGAAGTAGCTCACCGGCGGCGTCTTCATGACGAAGGTGAACGACTTGTCCTGGTAGTAGGTGATCACGACCGGAACCGGCGATCCCTTTTCCATTTCCTGGGTCTGCGCGTTGAACGCCTTGCAGAACTCCATGATGTTGATGCCGCGCTGACCAAGCGCCGGTCCGATCGGGGGCGACGGCGTCGCCGAGCCCGCGGAAACCTGGAGCTTGAGCTGGCCTGCAATTTTCTTAGCCATCTCTTCCTGCCTTTATCTCATGCCGGCCCCAAATCTGGGCAACATCGGCGGTTGCAGTCTGGTGGTGTGGTTCCTGCAGCGGGCTAAAGCCGCATTCGCCTCCCACCCGTTTTGGCGGCGATTTCCACGCCGCCTCCCTCACCGCCGAATTGGCGACAAGGATTTCGGATCAGCCCTTTTCGACCTGTCCGAATTCGAGATCGACCGGCACGGCGCGCCCGAAGATCGAAACTTCCACCTTGAGCCGCGCCCGCTCCTCGTCCACTTCCTGGACGAAACCGTTGAACGAGGCGAACGGACCGTCCGAGACGCGGATCGCCTCGCCGATCTCGAAAGTGACCGACGGCTTCGGCCGCTCGACGCCTTCCTGCACCTGGTTCAGGATGCGCTGGGCCTCGGCCTCGGTGATCGGCACCGGCTTCGAATCACCCAGGAAGCCGGTGACCTTCGGCGTGTTCTTCACGAGCGAGAACACTGCGTCGGTCAGGTTGGCCTTCAGCAGCACGTAGCCCGGGAAGAACTTGCGCTCGGCATCGACCTTGCGGCCGCGGCGTATCTCGACGACCTTCTCGGTAGGCACCACGATCTGCTCGATGTCAGCGGACAGGCCTTTCTGCTTGGCCTTGTTCTCGATGTCCTCAGCGACCTTTTTTTCAAAGTTCGAATAGGCGTGGACGATGTACCACCGCGCAGTCATTTCAAGGCTTCTCCGTAATCGCCGGACTCAGCGTCCAATGCCCAGAATCTGCTCGACCGCGAGGCCCATGAGCTGATCGGCAGTAAAGAAAAAGATCATCGCGATCACAGCGAACGCCAGAACCATCACCGTCGAGATCATCGTTTCGCGACGCGACGGCCAAGTCACCTTGGCGGTCTCCGCGCGAACCTGCTGGAGAAAGACGAATGGATTTGTGGTTTTCGAAGCCATGTGCCGCTCTGTCTGCAAGACCCGTTGACCGGATCTCCTGGATGATCCCGCTGGCCGGGATGTGCCGCCTGAGCCTGTGTCCGCGCCGAATCAGCGCAATCATTTCGCCCATGCAAATCGGACGCGTAAAGCCGGCTTCCCAGCTCCACGCGTCGCGTGTCTGTTTCGTCTACATAAAACCGATTCTTGATCCACGCAAGTGGCAAGTGTCCGCTTTATGCCAAACGCCGCCTCGGAACCATCCAGTCGTCCCGTTCCGGCTATGGCGCTCTTATGCCTCAAGACAGCCTATATGGCAAGCCACCGCGCGATTTTCAAAAGGTCGATGCGCGGAAGACCAGAAATTTTTTTATGAATTGGCCATTTCGAAAAATGGCACGGGCAGCAGGGCTCGAACCTACGACCTGCGGTTTTGGAGACCGCCGCTCTACCAACTGAGCTATGCCCGTATCGCGCGCTGCTATTTCATAAAGCGGACAAGAACTCAAGTCGAGTTTTCAGGCGTGGCCGCGCCGGGCTGCAATCGTCGAAATCCGAGGGCCAGCGCCCAGGCGCATATCAGAAGTTCGAGGGCAAAAGTCCAATGCAACATGAAGCTCATGACCCAATTGCGATAGATCGCCGGGATCGTGACGAGTTCGAGCGCACGCCGGTCGAACGGCATTAGCCACATGATAGGCGACGCCACTGAGTCCAGGATCATGTGTATGATTGCGGCGGCAAAGAAGGCGCCGACCGGGGCCAGATATCGCGGATCCCGCCATTTCGCGACCGACACTGCCACAAGGCCAACCGCTGCCCAGAAGAGCGGCCAGTGCGTGACGTAGGCGTGGTGATGGGTTCGTCCGCCATCGACAAAATGGAAATAGACCATGTCGAGGTCCGGGACGACGCTGCCGAGCATTGCCGCCGCCATGATCCCCGATCTGCCGGGCCAACGATTTCCCACGAAAGTACCGAGTATGTAGCCAGCCGGAAGATGAGCGATCAGCATCGTCAAACCTTGTTCATTGCCGAATCGGTCGAACGTCGCGGCGGATTGTGGCGCATTCAGGAAGGACTACCCGCTTCGCCCTATCGCGCTGGGCTGGGGCGTGACTGCGCCTTACAGCTTGACGGCCGCCTCGGCCTGAACCTCGGACGTCGACACGACGCGGCAATTCTCCGGCACTGGCTGCGACTTGCAGATGGTCGGACCGGTAAATTCATCGGCCGAACCAAGCCCGGTCGTCAGCCCGACTTTCAGCATTATCTCGGGTTCGAGCTGCCGATGGCGCGAGGCCGGCACCGACCGCATCGCCGCCAGCAGACCGGGTCCTACCGCCATTTCCCTAAGATAGGTTTTGACCCGCTGCTCCAGCCCCATCGAATGCACGGTCAACTGCGCGCGAGGACCGACAAGGCGCCTGACACCGCCGGCAAGCATGATCGGGCAGGCCGCGCCACACGCGCCGCTCGCATCGATCGTCAGCCCGACATGGACGCCATCCTTGGCGGTGCAATCCGCCTGGTCCGGCTCGCATCCAACGAACTCCGTCCGCGCAACCGCCACGTCGAGCCTGCGTTCTCGGATCAACCTGCCGGCGGCCAGGGCGCCGAGCACGTCGCCTCCCGGCGAGTTGATCACCACGGGAAGTCGCCGGTCACCGATCGTGTCCAGCAGTTGGCGCAGCCGTTCCGGCGCTTGAGCGCTGATCATGCCTTCCGCCGAGATCCATTCGGGACAATTGGGATCGCAGAGAAAACTTCTGCCACGAACCAGGACGAAGCGCATATCGCCTACATCGGCCGGCTGCCCGGTTTCAGGTTCGACCGGCGCGGCGGGAGCGGGCTTGGCGTACGCCACCACGTCGCCGGCCGGCGCCGGTATTTCCCTGCAGTTCGCGGCCACCGGATCGGTGTTGCATAGGGTTGGCGCGGTCAGCAGGTCGACGGCATCCAGGCTGGTCACCAGCTTCGCCTGCAGCATGTCGTAGGGCGCCAACTGCTGGATGCTGCTGGCCGGCGTGTTCTTCATCGTCTCGAGCACGGCCTGGCCGACGCCCATTTCGTTCAGATAGGCAGCCAGTCTTTTCTCCACCGACTTGCTCATCTCGTAGGTCTTGTAGCTGCCGGCGTTCTTGCGGCCGACGATCTTCTTGCTGAGGATCTTCTTCTTGCCTCCGACCACGCGATAGGTGGTCCGGTACTGCAATTTCGTGCGGATGTAGGTCGTGGTGATCTGATGTACGCCGAGAAAGGCCCATTGCCCGACGACGCGCTTGATGCCGCCGGCAAACATCAGCGGACAGGCGGAATTGCAGATGGCGCCGCTGGCATAGGCATTGCCGAAATAGCGAGCGCCCTTGCCGTCGTTCTCCTTGCAGTCCTTGGCATCGGGCTGGCAACCGGTGAACCGGGTTTTGCCGACCGCGATATCGAGCTTGTTCTTGCGGAGCAGCCGGCCAAGCGCCAGCGCCGCTTCGACGTTGCCGCCGGGAGAATCCACGACAACGGGCAGTTTTCGGCCACCAAGCCCCTTGAGCGTGCGCTTGAACAGGGCCGACGTGCCGGCCTCTATCGAGCCTTCGGCCGATATCCATTCCGGGCAGGTCGGTTCGCAACCAGGCGCGCTGCTGCGGACGACGACAAACCGCATCGTCGGACCAAGATCCGGCGCGGATTTTTTGGTGTTCGCCGCGAAGGCAGCGTGTCCCATGACCAGGAACGACGCTAGGCAGATCACCCCAAGCATCCACCATGCCTGGCCATTCAGACGGTGCCACGAAACCATTCGGGAAGCCCCCCGCAATGCGACCTATAGTAGTTCAGCTTTGCCGGCTTGCAACAGCGTTTTGCGACGACGCCGCAGGCGCCGGCATACCTAAAAAGGCAAGCCGGGTGTACGCGAATAAGCAAAAAGGGCAGCCCGAGGACCGCCCTTCGCATCGGATATCGGCCGGCAACGCCGACGCCGATTATTGGCCGACGCGAAGCTAGAGCCTCGGGGGCGCCGCGGCTTCGGCGTTGGTTGACGGCGTGACGCTGCAATTGTCGGGCTTCGGCAGCGACTTGCAAATGGTGGCGCCGGTCAGTTCGTCCACGGATTGAGGACCCGTCGTCAGGCCAAGCTTCAGCATCGTGTCAGGTTCGAGTTGGTGCTCGACCGGAATGCGCTGAAGCGCCATGAACAGATCAGGGTTGATTGCCATCTCGTCAAGGTAAGCCTTGATCAGCTGGTTTTGTCCCATCAGGCCCAGGCTGAGCAGCGCCCATGAACCGACAAGCCGCCTGACGCCGCCCGCCAGCATCAGCGCGCAGGCCGAATCGCAGTCGCCTTTCGCATCGCTGGCCACTCCGGCATATGCACCGTCTTTGGCCAGGCAACTCCACTCTCCCGGGTCGCAGCCAACGAAAACGGTGCGAGCAACGGCGACGTCGAGCCTCCTCTCGTGGATAATCCTCCCGGCCGCCAAGGCGCCAAATAAGTCGCCACCTCGCGAGCTAACCACTATGGGCAGCCGCCGGTTGCCAAGCGTGGCGAGGAAATGGCGCAGCTTCTGCGGGGTCTGGCTCGTGATTACGCCTTGGGCCGATATCCATTCCGGACAGTCGGGATTGCAGGACGAATTGCTGCCACGAACCACGACGAAGCTCATCTCGGGTGCCCCGTTCCCTGGCACTGCCCCGAGCGGCAGAGCCCCCATCCATTCCGGGCAGTGGGGCTCGCACATCGGATTGCTGCCGCGAACGAGTATGGAGCCCTTGTCCGGCGCCTCGTTCCCTGGCGCTGCCTCGACCGGCTGAGTAGGTGCATCCTTGGCCGGCTGAGAAAGTGGGACTTGAGCCGGTTGAGAGGATCCGGCCTTCGCCTCGATCGCTGCTGGCTTGGCCGGCTTGGCATTCGCAGGGACCTCCCTGCAGTTCGGCGGCGCCGGGCTCCGCCGGCATATGGCCGCCTCCGTCAGGATGTCGACGGAGTCGAGGCTGGTGACGAGCTTCATCGCCAGCATATCTCCCGACTTGATCTGCCTTATATCGCTGGCCGGCGTTGCTTTCATTACGTCCAGCACGCCATGATCGACGCCCATCTCCTTCAAATAGGCTGCCAGTCCTTTCTCCACCGACTTGCTCATCTCGTAGGTTTTGTAGCTGCCGGCGTTCTTGCGGCCGACGATCTTCTTGCTGAGGACCTTCTTCTTGCCTCCGACCACGTGATAGGTCGTCCGGTACTGCAATTTCGTCTGGATGTGGGTCGTGGTAATCTGATGGACGCCGAGATAGGCCCATTGTCCGGCAACGCGCCTGATGCCGCCGGCAAACATCAGCGGACAAGCGGAATTGCAGATGGCGCCACTGGCATAGGTGAAGCCGAAATAGGTCGCGCCCTTGCCGTCATTGGCTTGGCAATTGTTCATCTGTGGCTCGCAGCCGTAAAACATCGTCGCACCGATTGCGATATCGAGCTTATTCTTGCGGATCATGCGGCCGATCTGAAGGGCTGCATCGACATTGCCGCCCGGAGAACTGACTACGATCGGCAGTTTTCGGCCACCAAGCCCCTTGAGCGTGCGTTTCAACAGGGCCGGCGTGCCAACTTCTATTGAGCCTTCAGCCGATATCCATTCCGGGCAGGTCGGTTCGCAATCGGGCGCGCTGCTGCGGACGACGACAAACCGCATCGCCGGACCAAGATCCGGCCCGGATTCTTTGGTGTTCGCCGCGAAGGCAGCATGTTCCATGATTAGGAACGACGCCAGGCAGATCAGCCCAAGCATCCACCATGCCTGACCATTCAGACGGTGCCATGGAACCATTCGGCAAGCCCCCCGCAATGCGACCTATACTAGTTCAGCTTTGAAGGCTTGCAACAGGGATATGCGACGACGAAGGCGCCGGCTGTACCTAAAAATGGCAAGCCGGGTGTACGCAAATAAGCAAAAAGGGCGGCCCGAAGACCGCCCTTCCCTGTCGATCCGGCGGATGCCGGTATCGATTACTCTTTGATGGTGACGACGATGCCGGCACCGACGGTGCGGCCGCCTTCACGGATGGCGAAGCGCAGCTTCTCT
>NZ_JBVVQS010000063.1:0-27272 GCF_055811575.1 Mesorhizobium sp. WSM4815
GGCCGGGCGCCCCCGCCCAGCCGGCCGCGCCGGTCGATCCGAACGCCGTGGTCGCCACGATCAACGGCCAGTCGCTGACCGAGGCAGATCTTGCGCTTGCCGAAGGCGAGCTGTCGCAGCAGTTCGCGCAGATGCCGCCCGAACAGCGCCGCGCCGCAGCCCTTTCGGCAGCGATCGAAATCAAGGTCATGGCCGCCCAGGCGGTCACCACCGGCCTCGACAAGGATCCCGACTTCCAGCGCCGCATGGCGTTCCTGCAGCAGCGCGCCCTGCATGGCGAAATGGTCGAGAAGGATGTCGTCGGCAAGATCACCGATGCCGAGGTTCGCGCCCGCTACGACCAGGAAATCGCCAACACGCCGCCGGCCAACGAGGTCCATGCCCGTCACATCCTCGTGAAGACGAAGGAAGAGGCCGATGCGATCATCAAGCAGCTCGACGGCGGCGCCGATTTCCGGAAACTCGCCAACGAGCACACCAGCGATCCGAGCGGCAAGACCAGCGGCGGCGATCTCGGCTGGTTCGGACCCGGTCAAATGGTGCCGGAATTCGACAAGGCGGTGTTCGCGCTGGCGGTCGGCAAGTACACCGAGCAGCCGGTGCAGTCGCAGTTCGGCTGGCACGTCATCCAGGTCGAGGACAAGCGCGCCAAGCAGCCGCCGGCCTTCGACCAGGTCAAGGATCAGGCCCGCCAGGCAGTCATCCGCGACAAATACATCGCGCTGGTCAAGTCGCTGCGCTCCCAGGCCAAGGTCGAGATCCCGGACGAGAAGCTGAAGAAGACGGTCGACGCGCTGGAAAACACCAAGTAGGCGAGGGCGAGGCTAGGGCAGTCGGTTCTTCCCTTCTCCCACAATAAGGGGAGAAGGGAAGCGCGGCGCCGAAATCGCCCTATCCTACGATGCGTCGACGCCTTGAACGCTGCCGGATCGCCGGCGGCGAGTTCCCCGGTGGAGCTATGCCCTTCAACAGATAGCCAACCGCCTTGCGCAGCGTCGTTTCGTCTTCGTCGAGGCGATTGGTCAAGAGATGCGTCCAGGCAAACGAGGCGACCAGGTCGGCGACGAGCGTGGAATCGACGTCGGCCGCGACTTCGCCTCTTGCCTTGGCGCGTTCGATCATCTGGCCGGAATGGGCATGGCGTCCTTTGGCGTATTCGGCAAGCACGGCGGCCACGGTCGCGTCCGATTGCGCCTCGGCGATCAGCGATCTGAAGATGCTGCCTGACGATGTTTCGCGCCAGTGCGAGAACAGGCTTTTGAGGAAGCCGACGAGATCGTCCTCGAGGTTGCCGGTATCGGGATAATCGACGCGCTTTAGCCGCTGATAGACGTCGAACAGCAAGGCGGCCTTGCTCGGCCACCAGCGATAGATTGTCGGCTTTCCCGCACGCGCCCGCCGCGCCACCGCTTCGATCGAGAAGCCGGAATAACCAGCCTCGACCAGAACTGCCTCGGCGGCGTCGAGAATGGCGTCGGCGCTGTCGGGGTTGCGCCGCGCGCCGATCGACCTGCGCCCCCGATCCAGCCCCATCCTGGTTTCCTTCGATGCTTTTTCGTCGGCAGATCGTACACGCTCTCTCGACGAAACGAAACGGTCCGTTTCGCGCAACTGAACGTTTCGTTTCGATGAGAAAGGGCATGTGCCCAACATCAAACGCCCTTGCGCCGGTGCCCGCTATCGGGCAAACCGGCGTTCCCCTTGCGTTTTTCCCGCCCGAGGTCCTCATGTCAGCCACGATTTCGCCGCTCGCGCCGAAGAAATATCCCAACATGCCTGACATCGAGGGCGTCCGCATCGCCACAGCCGAGGCCGGGATAAAGTACAAGAACCGCACCGACCTGCTGACCATGGTCTTCGATGCCGGCACCACGGTCGCCGGCGTTTTCACCAAGTCGAAATGTCCGTCGGCGCCGGTCGATTTCTGCCGGCAGAATCTCGGGCAGGGCAAGGCGCGCGTTCTGGTCGTCAATTCCGGCAACGCCAATGCCTTCACCGGCAGCAAGGGCCGAGCCTCCACGGCAATGACCGGCGAGGCTGCGGCCAAGGCTGCGGGCTGCACGCCGGACGAGGTGTTTCTGGCCTCGACCGGCGTCATCGGCGAGCCGCTCGATGCCGGCAAGTTCGGCCATTTGCTCGCCGGACTGGTCAGGGACGGCAGGCCGGACCTGTGGACCGAAGCCGCCAAGGCGATCATGACCACCGACACCTATCCGAAACTGGCGACCGCGACGGTAAAACTCGGCGACGCCGACGTCACCATCAACGGCATTGCCAAGGGCGCCGGCATGATCGCGCCCGACATGGCAACAATGCTCTCGTTCATCGCCACCGACGCGCCGATCGCAGCCCCCGTGCTGCAGGATCTTTTGTCGCGCGGCACCGCCAAGACGTTCAATGCGGTCACCGTCGACAGCGACACCTCGACCAGCGACACGCTGCTGATGTTCGCCACCGGCACGGCCGCCCGGCGCGGCGCGCCTGATATCACGAATGCCGGCGATGCGCGCCTCGGCGCCTTCCGCCGCGCGCTCGGCAAGGTGCTGAAAGCGCTGGCACTGCAAGTGGTGCGCGACGGCGAGGGCGCGCGAAAACAGGTCGAGGTCACCGTGACCGGCGCGAAATCGGCCCGCTCGGCCAAGCGCATCGCGCTGTCGATCGCCAATTCGCCGCTGGTCAAGACGGCGGTCGCCGGCGAAGACGCCAATTGGGGCCGCGTGGTCATGGCCGTCGGCAAGGCCGGCGAACCGGCCGACCGCGACCTGCTGTCGATCTGGTTCGGCGACACCAGGCTGGCGCATCAGGGCGAGCGCGACGCCGCCTACTCCGAGGAGGCGACATCGGCCTACATGAAGCGCGACGAGATCCGCATCCGTGCCGATATCGGCATCGGCCGCGGCAAGGCGACGGTGTGGACTTGCGACCTCACCAAGGAGTATGTCGCCATCAACGGCGATTATCGGAGTTGATGGCGTTGGTTTCCAGACATCCGGCAAGCGTGCTTGCCATCGTGCGCCGCTACGAGGCGGCTGGCTTTCGCGCCTGGCCGGCGGCGGCCGTGCATTATGACGGCACCTGGGTGGTGCGGCTGACGGCGGGCCATCCGGCCAAGCGGCTGAATTCGGTCAACCCGCTCGATCCGGGCGACATCCAGCACATTGCCGATCGCATCGGCCGCGCCAGCCGCCGTTTCGACGCCTATGGCCGGCCGCTGACCTTCCGCATATCGCCGCTGTCGGGGCCGATCCTTGCCAAACATCTCGACAGCGAGGGCTGGAGCACATTCGACGAATCGCTGGTAATGCGGCTGCCGCTGGCGGACGCCCAGCTCGATGCCGCCATGGACCAGATCCCGCTGAAGGACATCAGCCGCTTCATCGGCGCGGCGCTAAAAGTAAGCGGCTCGGATGTGTCGCTGCGGCCGGGCCTGTCGGAGATCATCGGCGCCATCCAGCCGGAAGCCGGGCTGTTCGCGCTCGAAGACGGCACCGAACCGCTGGCGACGCTGATCTGCGTCCATGACGGCGATCTTGCCGGGCTGTTCGAGATCGCCACCGACAGATCGGTGCGCAACCAGGGCCATGGCCGCCACCTCATCCTGTCGGCGCTGAAATGGGCACGGCTGCGCGGCGCCCGGGAAGCCTGGCTGCAGGTCGAGGCAGACAACGCGCCGGCGCTGGCGCTCTATCGTTCGCTCGGGTTCGACGAAGTCTATCGCTACCATTATCGCCGGCCGCCCGGCGCATGACCGGCCCGCACCCTGTCGGCAAGCGCCTGCTCCTGGTCGCAGCCTGCGCGCTGGTCGATACCGACGGCCGCGTGCTTCTGGCGCAGCGCCCCGAAGGCAAGCAGCTGGCCGGCCTGTGGGAGTTTCCGGGCGGCAAGGTCGAGCCCGGCGAGACGCCGGAAGAATGCCTCATCCGCGAATTGTACGAGGAGATCGGCATCGAAACCGATATTCCCTGCCTGGCGCCGTTCACCTTCGCCAGCCATTCCTACGATGATTTTCACCTGCTGATGCCGCTGTTCGTCTGCCGTCGCTTCCGCGGCATCGCGCAGCCGAAGGAGGGGCAGGTGCTGAAATGGGTGCGGCCGCGCCAGATGCGCGATTTTCCGATGCCGCCGGCCGACGCGCCGCTGATCCAGTTCCTCATCGATCTTCTGTGATTTTGCCCTCCGAGACCTAGACAACGTTAATGGAAGATTTATCTGGCCGTGAAAAAATGACGGCAGAAATCGAAGGAAGGTCATGTCCAGGCCTTCGCCGGAGGGCGGTTGCATGAGCCTCGACAGGGACTGGGATTCGATCCGACCCGACCGCAGCTTTAGGGCTGCCGGCATGGGAATATTGCGGATCACGCTTTTGTTCGGCTCGGCCGCGGTGGCGCTGGCCCTGATCGCCACGCCCTTGCTCGACAACCGGACGCGATCAGCCCGCGACGATTTTGCCGGCGGCCTCGACAGGATGAGCACAGGGTCGGTTGAAAGCACGGGTTCGATTGGAAGCACGGGCTCGACCGGCCGTCGTGATACCTACACGCTGCGCAGGAGCGTGCTGCAGCCGCTGCCCACTTCGATCTGCGTGATACGCGACAATGGCCAGCGCAGCGGCGACTGCTGACACCGGCCAAAGCGGTGCTTTCATCGCCTGTTAAGCCTGTGTCATTAACCTTTCTTAACAGGTCCGCGCTAGGGTTCCGGCAAGCGGGATCGACGGCCATGAAAACATTGCTGCAACGATTTTGGGAAGACAAGACCGGCGCGACGGCTGTCGAATATGGGCTGATCGTGGCCGTGCTGTCGCTTACCATCGTAGGCGGCGTCGGCAAGGTCGCCGACGCAATCACGTGGCTGTTCAGCGACAATGCCAGCAAGCTTGTGAAGGCTTTCGCGCAGTAACCGACCAGCCGCGCCCATAATAAACCGGTCAGCGCCGGCCGGGATTTTCCAGGATTGTCTTCAGCGACAGTTTTGCCGAGCCCGGCTTCAGCGGTTTTTGCTGCGAGGCGTCGGGCGCCCAGCCTGACATCCAGACGATCGGAAAACTCGCCCTGACGCGGCCATCGGCATCCGAAAATCGTTCGGCATAGATTTCGGCGGCGCGGGCAAACAGCTTTCGTGTGGCCGGTCGCCTGCTGCGGTCAATGAGCGCGCTGGTCTCGCCCATCGCCCGCAGGTCCGCCATCAGGCCGAACAGGGAATCGTAGCGCACCGTCACCGTCTCGACGTCGGCGACGGGCAAGGCCAGACCGGCGCGTTGCAAAAGCGCGCCGGCGTCGCGCACGTCGGTGAACGGGATGACGCGCGGGCTGGCGCCGCCGTAAAACTCGGTCTCGGCGGCGAGCAGGCATTCGCGCAGCTCGGAAAGCGTGCCGGCGCCGGCAAAAGCGCCAAGGAAAAGACCGTCCGGCTTCAGTGCGCGGCGGATCTGCACCAGCATGCCGGGAATGTCGTTCATTGCCTGGAGCGACAAAAGCGACACCGCGAGGTCGAGGCTTTCCGGCTCGAACGGCACGGTCTCCAACGGCGCCACCAGTCCCGCGGCATCGCTCCCCGCTCCATCGCCCCCCGCCCCGTCGCCCAGGAACGCCGCATCCGCCTCGACGCGCACGATGTCCGCCACCTTGCCGCTTGTCGCGAGCACGTCGACCGCCGCCGGCGTCTGGCAAAACAGGACGGCCGCCCTGTCGAATTGGCGTTCCACCGCGCCCAGCCGGTCGGCGAGTTCCTCGGCGGCCCGCCGCATCAGGAAGTCCGCGCCGGCAGCCGGGCTGGCGAGCGCCCGGCGCTTGTGCGCCAGCCAGAGAGAGGTATCGACTATAGGTTGCAACTGACAGTTCCTGGTTTCCGCACTCTGATATAGGGTGGCGGAGAAAGAACCACGTGGCCGATCCAATGCCGGATATCAAGAGTGTCGCTCGAAAGGCGTTGGACTGGCCGGCGCGCATCCTGTTTCCGCCGGTTTGCGCCGGTTGCCGACGGCATGTCTCGCAGCCCGGCGTGCTGTGCGGCGCCTGCTGGCCGAAACTCAGGCTTCTGGAGCGGCCATGGTGCCCGGTGATGGGCACGCCGTTCACCCATCACATGGGCGAGGGGTTCCTGTCGGCCGAGGCGATCGCCGACCCGCCGCCCTTCGAGCGGGCACGGGCCGCGGTCGCTTACTCAGGTGTCGCCCGCCAGATGGTGCAAGGGCTGAAATACCAGGATCGCACTGATCTGGCGCCATGGATGGCGCGCTGGATGCTGCGCGCCGGTGCCGAACTGATCGCGGAAGGCGATGTGGTCGTGCCGGTGCCGCTGCACTGGCGGCGCTTTTTCAGGCGTCAGTTCAACCAGTCGGCGGAACTGGCAAGGGCGGTATCGCAGCTTGGCGGGCTGCCTTTTGCGCCCTCCGCGGTCAGGCGCGTCAAACTCACCCGCCAGCAGGTCGGGCTGGAGCGGCGGGAACGCGAGGAGAATGTGCGTGCCGCCTTCAGAGTGCCGGAGGAGGCCGAGATCGAGATCGCCGGCCGCCGGGTGCTCCTGATCGACGATGTCTATACCACCGGCGCCACTGTCCGCGCCGTCGCCAAGGCGCTGAAGAAGGGCGGTGCCGGGACCGTCGACGTGCTGACCTTTGCGCGCGTGCTGCCGGGGGACTTTCGGGCCGACGAGTCCGCGACTATATAGATTGGGAAAAGGCAGGATTGCTGACCGATGGTCGACGTGACGATCTATACACGGATGATGTGCGGCTATTGCGTGGCGGCCAAGCGGCTGCTCGAGCGCAAGGGTGTCGCCTACACCGAGCATGACGCCTCCTTCTCGCCGGAACTGCGCCGGGAAATGATTTCCCGCGCGAATGGCCGCTCGACCTTTCCGCAGATATTCATCGGCGACACGCATGTCGGCGGCTGTGACGATCTCCATGAACTGGAGGCAGAGGGCCGGCTGGACCGTCTGCTCGCCAATGGCTCGACGAATTGAGGACAAGACGATGGGTGCTTTCAAGGCGGCGGCGATCCAGATGCGTTCGGGCACCAGCCCCGACCGCAACGCGGTCGATCTGGAGCGGCTGGTGCGCGAGGCCGCGGGCCAGGGTGCGACCTATATCCAGTCGCCGGAAATGACCGGTGCGCTGGTCCGCGACAGCCAGGCGCGGGCCGCCGCCTTCACGTCCGAGGACAAGGACATCATCGTTTCGACCGCGCGAAAGCTGGCGAAAGACCTTGGCGTATTCCTGCATATCGGCTCGACCGCCATCCTGCGCGCCGACGGCAAGCTCGCCAACCGCGCGCTTCTGTTCGGGCCGGATGGCGCCACCATTGCCACCTACGACAAGATCCACATGTTCGACGTCGATCTCGACAATGGCGAGAGCTGGCGCGAATCCGCCGCCTACGAGCCCGGCACCGAGGCCGTCGTCACCGAGATCAGCGGCGCCGGGATCGATGGTGCGAGACTGGGTTTCGCCGTCTGCTACGATTTGCGCTTTCCGCAGCTGTTCCGCGCCGAGGCGCTGGCCGGCGCCGACCTGCTTTCGGTGCCCGCCGCCTTCACCCGCCAGACCGGCGAGGCGCACTGGCATGTGCTGCTGCGGGCGCGCGCCATCGAGAACGGCGCCTATGTCGTTGCCGCGGCGCAAGGCGGCCTGCACGAGGACGGCCGCGAGACTTTTGGCCATTCGCTGATCATCGATCCTTGGGGCCGCATCGTCGCCGAGGCGGCGCATGACGAACCCGCGGTGATCGTCGCCGAGATCGACCCGGCGCAGTCGGTCGCTGCCCGCAAGAAAATCCCAAATCTGAAAAATTCACGCGACTTCGCCTTGAACGCCACTCCGGTCGAGGCGCAAAGTCTCAGGGGTGCGGCGTCTTGATTCGCTTTTCATTGATCTGTGACCACGAGCATGAATTCGAAGGCTGGTTTCGCAGCAACGACGATTTCGACACCCAGAAGAAGCGTGGCTTCGTCGATTGCCCGACCTGCGGCTCGCACAAGGTCGAGAAGGCGTTGATGGCGCCGGCCGTCTCCACCGGGCGCAGCCGAGAAAAGATCGCGCTCGCCATGGGCGAGGCCCAGAAGCAGGCGTTGGCGCAATTGAAGGCGATGGCCGAGAAGGTGCGCGAGAACGCCGACTATGTCGGCGACAAGTTTGCCGAGGAAGCGCGCAAGATCCATTTCGGCGAGAGCGATCCGCGCGGCATCTATGGCGAGGCGACGCTGGAGGAGGCCAAGAGCCTGGCCGAGGACGGCGTCGAATTCATGCCGATCCCAAGTTTCCCCGACGACCGCAACTGACTGACTAGGTTACGCTGCCGATCAATTTCTCAAGCAGGCGAGCAAGTGTGTCCTGTTCGGTACGCGTCAAGCCGGAAAGTATCTCGTGTTCGTTGGCGACATGGGCGGCAACCGCTTCATCGACCAGTACCAGCCCTTTATCGGTCAATTGCACGACAACCCCACGCCGGTCGTTGGGATGCGGCCCACGCTTGATCAATCCGGATTTCTCAAGCCGGTCGAGCCGGTTGGTCATGGCGCCCGACGTCACCATCGTCGCCTCATAGAGGGCGGTTGGCGTCAGCGCGTAAGGTGATCCGGAACGGCGCAGCGTCGCCAGCACGTCGAATTCCCCGGATTGCAGTCCGAAACGCGCAAACAGCGGCGCGAGGCGTTCTCGTGCTATCAGCGACGAGGCTTCGTTCAACCGCCCAAGCACGGCCATCGGCGAGACATCCAGGTCCGGCCGTTGTCTTTTCCACTGCTCGATCGCTTTCGCGGCGCGATCCATCTATCTCACCGTTAAATATCTTGACGTCAAGAATCTTTGTATTATCTTAGCTTGAGTCACAGTGCTGGCCAAGGGCCCGCAAAAGACGAGCGGCGCAAGGACAATAAGGTTCGTTATGAAAATTTCTCTGGGATTCAGCGCTCGGTCTTTTGCTCGTCACCGGCGGCCTGCTCGGCCTGACGCTGCCGTTCGGCAAGATCGCTACGGCGGCCGGTGTTTCGGCCATGGTCTGGGCCCTCGTCATCTCGCTCGGCGCCGGCGGCGTGCTTTTGTGCGCCTTGCTGCTGCGCGGACAACGCATCCGGCTCACCCCGCACAGACTGCGTTATTTCTTCGTCACCGCGGCGGTGTCCTATGCCCTCCCCAATCTCTTGATGTTCTCGACCATTCCGCATCTCGGCGCCGGCTACACCGGTATCATGTTCACGCTGTCGCCGGTGGTTACACTGGTGTTTTCGATCCTGCTCGGCGTCCGGCGTCCCAATCTGCTTGGTATCGTCGGCATTGCCGTCGGCTTCGTTGGTGCTGTCATGGTGGCGGTGACGCGCGGCGAGGCTGGCCAGCCGGCCGAATTTTTCTGGGTGGCGGCGGGGCTGCTCATTCCGGTCAGCCTTGCCGCCGGCAATATCTACCGCACGGTCGACTGGCCGCTAGGGACCGGACCGATCGAGCTTGCCGTCGGCAGCCATCTGGCATCGGCCGCGCTGCTTCTTTGCGGCATCTTCACGCTGCAGGGCGGCGGTTCGCTCGCCCTGCTCGCCGGCGTGCCGCTGGTCGTCGTCGGGCAGGTCGCATCAGCCGCGGCGATGTTCGCTTTCTTCTTCCGGCTGCAGGCGGTCGGCGGCCCGGTCTATCTCAGCCAGATCGGCTATGTCGCGGCGGCGGTCGGATTGTTTGCCGGGACGATGTTTCTCGGCGAGCACTATCAATTGCTGACCTGGGCCGGCGCTGCCATCATTGTCGCCGGCGTGTTCATCACCACCAAGGCGCAAAGCCAGATCGCCCCGAAGACGCAAAGTCAGACGGGTGAGAAGGTGGCGGCGTGAGAAGGCGTCGTGAGAAAGTTCAGGAGGGTGCCTTCTCTGCCAGAACCATGTAGTTGACGTCCATGTCCTTCGAACGCTGCCAGCGGTCGGCGAGCGGATTGTAGGTGACGCCGGTGCGGTCGATGATGGTCAGGCCAGCGCCGGCAAGCGCCTTTTCCAACTCGTCTGGCCGCACCAGCTTGCCGAACTGGTGGGTGCCGCGCGGCAACCAGCGCAGCACATATTCGGCGCCGATAATGGCCAGACCGAGCGCCTTCAGCGTGCGGTTGATGGTGGCGACGACCATGATGCCGCCGGGCTTGAGCATCTCGCCGCATTTGGCCACGAACAGGTCGATGTCGGCAACATGCTCGACCACTTCCATGTTGAGGATGACGTCGAATTTCTCACCGGCGTCAGCCAGGTCCTCTGCTGTCGTGGCACGGTAATCCACCGTCACGCCGACCTCCGCCGCATGCAGCCTGGCCACTTCGATGTTGGTGGCGGAGGCGTCGGCGCCGACCACTTCGGCGCCAAGCCGCGCCATCGGCTCGCACAACAGCCCGCCGCCGCAGCCGATGTCGAGGATGCGCAGGCCCTCGAACGGCCGCGCCGCGCGCGGGTCGCGGCCGAAGCGCGCCGCCACCTGGTCGCGTATATAGGCAAGCCGGATCGGATTGAACTTGTGCAGCGGGCGGAATTTGCCGTTCGGATTCCACCATTCGGCGGCAAGAGCGGAAAAACGCTCCACTTCTCCGGCATCGATCGTCGATCGTCGGGGTTCTGGCATCGTGTGGTCTCCCGCAGACTCAAAAATTCAGAGCGCGATCGGGCGCAAAACCGGATACCACTTTTGCTGATCGCGCTCTGGTGCGCTAGGAAGTCGGTCGAGAGCCGGCGAATGTCAAGGCAGCAAATTTCGGCTGTTGCCGGCTGCGCCTCTGCGACAGGCGTTCGTGTAGGCGCGTTGCGCTCGTATGTCGCCTTCGTCGCCTAAGGGCGCAAGCAGGGGGCAAGCGGTGGCACGCCTTGCGAAACCCAAAGCATTTGGCTAAGGAGGCCGCGAATTCAGCGGCTGGCCCAGCCCGACGCTCCGTTTCCATTTTTCGGCCGCCGTTTCGGCACCCAGTCAAAGGCATTTCGCTTCCATGGCGCGCATCGTGATGAAATTCGGCGGGACCTCCGTCGCCGACATCGTCCGCATCCGCAATGTGGCGCGCCATGTCAAACGCGAGGTCGATGCCGGCCATGAGGTCGCGGTGGTCGTCTCGGCGATGGCCGGCAAGACCAACGAGCTCGTGCAGTGGACGCGCGAAGCCTCGCCGATGCACGATGCCCGCGAATATGACGCCGTCGTTGCCTCCGGCGAGCAGGTGACTGCCGGCCTGCTGGCGATCGCGCTGCAGAACATGGGCGTCCATGCCCGTTCCTGGCAAGGCTGGCAGATCCCGATCAAGACCGACAATGCGCATGGCGCGGCGCGCATTCTCGACATCGACGGCGCGTTCCTGATCAAGCGCTTCGGCGAGGGCCAGGTGGCGGTGGTCGCCGGCTTCCAGGGCATCGGGCCGGACAACCGCATCGCGACGCTCGGCCGCGGCGGCTCCGACACCAGTGCTGTCGCCATCGCGGCGGCGGTCAAGGCAGACCGCTGCGACATCTACACCGACGTCGACGGGGTCTACACCACCGACCCGCGCATCGAGCCGAAGGCGCGGCGGCTGGCCAAGATTTCCTTCGAGGAAATGCTTGAAATGGCCTCGCTCGGCGCCAAGGTCCTGCAGGTACGCTCGGTCGAGCTTGCCATGGTGCACAGGGTGCGTACTTTCGTGCGGTCGTCCTTCGACGATCCCGACGCGCCCGGAATGGGGGATTTGCTCAATCCGCCCGGAACGCTTATTTGCGACGAGGAAGAGATCGTGGAACAGCAGGTCGTCACCGGAATTGCCTACGCCAAGGACGAAGCGCAGATTTCGTTGCGCCGTGTCGGTGACCGGCCCGGCGTCGCCGCCGGCATTTTCGGGCCGCTGGCCGAAGCCAATATCAATGTCGACATGATCGTCCAGAACATTTCCGAGGACGGCAAGTTCACCGACATGACCTTCACCGTGCCGTCCGGCGATGTCGACAAGGCGCTTGCCGTGCTCGAGCGGCTGAAGACCACGATCGGCTACGACGTCGTGCAGTCGGAAGCCGGCATGTCGAAAGTCTCGGTCATCGGCATCGGCATGAGGAGCCATGCCGGCGTCGCCGCCACCGCCTTCAAGGCGCTGGCCGACAAATCGATCAACATCCGTGCGATCACCACATCGGAGATCAAGATTTCGATCCTGATCGACGGTCCCTACACAGAACTTGCTGTTCGCACTTTGCATTCCATCTACGGTCTGGATAAGCAGTAGCAGACTGCTCGGTCCGGAAATCGGAGGTCGATCTTCGGAAAGCACGATGCAGCAGTTCGAAGTCTTGGAGCGTCCTTTGTGGGTCCAATTGGACCGACGCCGCTCTATTTGAGTTGTTGCGTGAGCGCCGGCCGCGGGAGAAACTGCGGCGGGCATAATGTCCATTGGAGAACAAGCCGCGATGCGTGATACGGCCAGTGGCCCGCGCGTTTTGCTGAAACGGCTCCGCGAGCTCATGCAGGAGCCGCTGGAGCCGCAGGAGCGGCTCGACCGCATCGTGCGCGACATCGCCGGCAATATGGTCGCTGAAGTGTGCTCGCTCTACGTGCTGCGCGCCGATTCGGTGCTCGAACTCTATGCCACCGAGGGCCTGAATCCGAAGGCCGTCCATTTGGCGCAGCTCAGGCTGGGGGAAGGCCTCGTCGGCACGATCGCGGCCTCG
Source organism: Mesorhizobium sp. WSM4815 (assembly GCF_055811575.1). NCBI lineage: Bacteria > Pseudomonadati > Pseudomonadota > Alphaproteobacteria > Hyphomicrobiales > Phyllobacteriaceae > Mesorhizobium > Mesorhizobium sp. WSM4815. Next base: position 12,640 of record NZ_JBVVQS010000063.1, read on the forward strand.
GCACGGCCGCTCAATCTCTCCAACGCGCAGGAACATCCAGCCTTCGCCTACCTGCCGGAGACGGGGGAGGAGATCTACAATTCCTTCCTCGGCGTGCCGGTGCTCAGGGCGGGGCGCACGCTCGGTGTGCTGGTCGTCCAGAACAAGACCATGCGCCACTATCGCGACGACGAAGTCGAGGCGCTGGAAACGACGGCGATGGTGATCGCCGAGATGATCGCCACCGGCGACCTTGCCCGGCTGACCCGGCCCGGCCTCGAACTCGATCTGCGCCGCCCGGTGAGCTTTACCGGCCTGTCCTTCAACGAGGGCGTCGGACTTGGCCATGTCGTGCTGCATGAGCCGCGCATCGTCGTCACCAATCTGTTCAACGAGGACAGCGATGAGGAGATCAAGCGGCTCGATGCGTCGCTCGGTTCGCTCCGGCTCTCCATCGACGACATGCTGGAACGCCGCGAAGTCGCCTTCGAGGGCGAGCACCGCCAGGTGCTCGAAGCCTATCGCATGTTCGCCAACGACAGCGGCTGGGTGCGCCGCTTGGAAGAGGCGGTACGCAACGGCCTGACGGCGGAAGCGGCGGTGGAAAAAGTGCAGAGCGACATGCGTGCCCGCATGCTGCACATGACCGATCCTTATCTGCGCGAGCGGATGAGCGATTTCGACGATCTCGCCAACCGGCTGCTGCGCCAGCTGATGGGGCGCGGGCCGGACGATGTCGCGGTCTCGCTGCCGAAGGACGCCATCATCGTCGCCCGCTCGATGGGGGCCGCCGAACTGCTCGATTATCCCAGAGACAAGCTGCGCGGGCTGGTGCTGGAGGACGGCGCAGCGACCAGCCACGTCGTTATCGTGGCGCGGGCCATGGGCATACCGGTTGCGGGCCAGATGAAGGGCGCCGTTTCCATGGCGGAAAACGGCGACGCCATCATTGTCGACGGCGAAGAAGGCGCCATCCACCTGCGCCCCCAGCCGGACCTCGAAGCCGCCTATGCCGAAAAGGTCCGCTTCCGGGCGCGGCGGCAGGAGGTCTATCGCGAGCTGCGCAAGAAGCCGTCGATGACCAAGGACGGCGTCCAGGTCGACCTTTTGATGAATGCCGGCCTGGCCGTCGATCTGCCGCAGCTTGCCGAGGCCGGCGCCGCCGGTATCGGCCTGTTCCGCACCGAGCTGCAGTTCATGGTCGCCTCGACCTTTCCGCGGGCGGAAGCCCAGGAACGGCTCTACCGTGACGTGCTCGACGCGGCGCGCGGCAAGCCGGTGACATTCCGCACCATCGATATCGGCGGCGACAAGGTGCTGCCCTACTTCAAGGACACGATCCAGGAAGAGAACCCGGCGCTCGGCTGGCGCGCCATCCGCCTGACGCTCGACCGGCCGGGCCTGTTGCGTACCCAGATCCGAGCGCTTTTGAAGGCATGCGGCGGGCGTGAACTGAAGCTGATGCTGCCGATGGTGACGGAGCTCGGCGAGATCGCCCAGGCGCGCGAAATCATCGATCGCGAAGTGCGGCATCTGTCGCGTTTTGCCCATCATCTGCCGACCAGCCTGAAGCTCGGGGCCATGCTGGAAGTGCCTTCGCTGCTGTTCCAGCTCGATGAGCTGATGAAGGCCGTCGATTTCGTCTCGGTCGGCTCGAACGATCTGTTCCAGTTCGTCATGGCGGTCGATCGCGGCAACACGCAGCTCGCCGACCGCTTCGATGTGCTGTCGACGCCGTTCCTGCGCGCGCTGAAGCAGATTGCCGACGCCGGGGTGCGCAATCAAACCCCGGTGACCTTGTGCGGCGAGCTGGCCGGCAAGCCGATCTCGGCGATGGCGCTGATCGGCCTTGGCTACCGATCGATCTCGATGTCGCCGGCCTCGATCGGTCCGGTCAAGGCGATGCTGACGGAACTGCCGCTGCCCGAGCTGGAAGCGTTCTTCGACGACAATCTCATGGCGCCGGCCCAGGGGTTGCCGATGCGGGCGCTGCTGCAGGCCTTTGCCGACGACCGCTCCATTCCGTTGTAAATTCACGTGAGGGCGGCCTGCAAATGTCGATTTTCTGCGCTTCCGGTGCTCATGTACCTAATTGTACATTCCGCTCCGGTTCTCGAAACTCGTCATTTTCGGCTCGCCCTGACGTGAATCTTATCGAAGTTCCAGGACCATGATCAACCTGCCCCGCGACCGCATGGATCAAGTCGTCAAGCGTTTCGACATGCTCGAAGCGCAAATGTCGGCCGGGCCGGCGGCGGACGCCTATGTCAAGATGGCGTCGGAATATGCCGACATGCAGGAGATGGTGGCTAAGATCAGGGCGCTGCGCACCGCCGAGCATGAACAGGCCGACCTGCAAGCGATGCTCGCCGACAAAAGCACCGATGCCGAAATGCGGGCACTGGCCGAGGCCGATCTGCCGGAGGTCAAGGAACGCATCGAAGCGCTGCAGAAGGACATCCAGATCCTGCTTTTGCCCAAGGATGCCGCCGACGACAAGAATGCCATCCTCGAAATCCGCGCCGGCACCGGCGGCGACGAGGCGGCTCTCTTTGCCGGCGACCTGTTTCGCATGTACGAACGCTATGCCGCGGCACGCGGCTGGCGTTTCGAGACGGCGTCGGCCAGCGAGGGCGAGGTCGGCGGCTACAAGGAAATCATCGCCACGATTTCAGGCAAGGGGGTCTTTGCCCATCTGAAATTCGAGTCCGGCGTGCATCGTGTGCAGCGCGTGCCGGCGACCGAGGCCGGCGGGCGCATCCACACCTCGGCGGCGACGGTTGCCGTGCTTCCCGAAGCGGAAGAGGTCGACATCGACGTCAGGGCCGAAGACATCCGCATCGACACGATGCGCGCCTCGGGTTCGGGCGGCCAGCACGTCAATACCACCGATTCGGCAGTGCGCATCACCCATCTGCCGACCGGCATCATGGTCGTGCAGGCGGAGAAGTCGCAGCACCAGAACCGGGCCAAAGCCATGCAGATCCTGCGCGCCAGGCTTTACGACCTCGAGCGCAGCAAGGCTGACGAGGAACGCTCCGAATCGCGCAAATCGCAGGTCGGTTCGGGCGATCGCTCGGAGCGCATCCGCACCTATAATTTCCCGCAGGGCCGCGTCACCGACCATCGCATCAATCTGACGCTCTATAAGCTCGACCGGGTGATGATGGGCGAACTCGACGAGATCATCGACGCGCTGATCGCCGATCACCAGTCGAAGCTGCTCGCCGATATCGGCCTCGATGGCTGACAGTCTGCCCGGTAGGCCGGTGTGGCTTTGAATTCGAAATTCGTATCACGTTGGGGCAGCGCAATGACGAATTTCGGATTCAAAATCACACCAGCAGGTTGCTGGTATCTAGGTGGTGGATTTGAGGTCCCTGGACGCTGATGCCAACAAATAGCAGGAACCTCAAATCCACCACACTAGGGCTGCTGCTGAAAGCGGCGCGGGCACGCCTTGCTGCGGCCGCAGTCGCCGATCCGGCGCTGGATGCGAGGCTGATCGTCGAACATTTTTCCGGTACGACCCGCACACAAGCCATCGCCGATCCCGAATGCAGTGTCGATGCCGGCGCGATTGCCGCGATCGATGCAGCCTTGAGGCGGCGGGTTGCCGGTGAGCCGGTGCATCGCATCCTCGGCCATCGCGAGTTTTATGGCTTGCGCCTGTCGTTGTCACCGGAAACGCTGGAGCCGCGACCGGACACCGAAACGCTGGTCGAAGCGGTGCTGCCCTTCGTGAAGGCGACAGCGGAACGGCAAGGCGAGTGCCGCATCCTCGATCTCGGCACCGGCACCGGCGCCATCGCGCTGGCGCTGCTCAGCGCCGTTCCGCCGGCGGTCGCCACCGGTGTCGATATTTCGCCAGGCGCGCTGGTGACCGCCATGCGCAATGCAGGGGAATTGGGGTTGGCCGACCGGTTCCAGGTGCTCGAATCCGACTGGTTCGAAAAAGTTTTTGGCCGATACCATGTAATTGCCGCCAACCCGCCCTATATAGCGTCCATAGACATCGAAAATCTGCAGGGCGAAGTCCGCGATTTCGATCCACGCCTAGCCCTCGATGGCGGCCTGGACGGTCTGAGTCCCTACAGGATCATCGCCGCTGAGGCGGCAGGTTTTTTGGAAGCCGAGGGCAGGATTGCGGTCGAGATCGGCCACAGCCAACGCAAAGAAGTCACGGACATTTTCTCCGCAGCCGGCTATATGCCGGCGGGGGTATTCCGCGACTTTGGCGGAAACGAGAGGGTTCTGATCTTTGAACTGACAAGGGCGTGATGCAGTGCAAAAAAAGCGCTTGGCAATGCCGGGGAATGCGGCTAGGGTCGCCTTAACCGGATGAGACGAAGCAGGCAGTGCTCTTAGCGATTCGGTTTCCTTGGAAATAGCTGCCTTCTTGTGCAAACGACGCCCAAGCTTCGTGCGGGGATCGTCCGGCAAGTGATGTAACCGGAACAGGATGACACGTGGCGCCAACGCAATCGATGCGGGCGAACGCCGGTGAAGAGACGAAACGGCTGGCTGCATGAGCGCCTCCGTTCGTGAAAAGTTTTCGAAAATTTCAAAATGAAGAGAGTCGAATGAGGCCACAACAGCAGAACAGGCGCATGCGCGGTCGCAACAACAATGGCGGCGGCAACAACAATAACAACAACCGCAAGGGTCCAAATCCCCTGACGCGCAATTACGAGAGCAACGGTCCGGACGTGAAGATCCGCGGATCGGCTCAGCAGATCGCCGAAAAATATGCAACCCTTGCCCGTGACGCGCAGAGCTCCGGCGACCGGGTGATGGCGGAAAACTATCTCCAGCACGCCGAGCACTACAATCGCATCATCGCTGCCGCGCAGGCGCAGCTGCCGATCCAGAGCGCTCAGCAGAACCGCGACGATTTCGACGATGACGGCGACGAAGATCGCGACGAGTTCGACAATGCCGGCAACAGCAATGTCGGCGAGACTGCGGCTCCGGTGGTCAACCACGGTGCAGGCCCGCAGCCGGTCATCGACGGCACGCCGGCCGAATTGACGTTCAACCAGGAAAACGGCCGCGACAATCGTGATGCCAGTGGGCGTGATGCCAGTGGGCGTGATGCCAGTGGGCGTGATGCCAGTGGGCGCGATGCCGGCGGGCGAGACAACCGCCATCGCGACCGTCGCCCCAATGGCGGCTACGGCCAGAACGGCCAGCGCGGCGAATTTGGTGCGCGCGGCGAGCAGGGCGGACAGCGCGGCGATCAGAACCGGCGCAACGAGAGACCGGTTCAGAACGAAACCCCCGTGCAGGCGGAAGCTGTGTCTCCGAACGAGCCTGTTTCTGTGGCCGAACCCGCGCCGCAGTTCGAAAGCTTTTCGCCAGCGGCTCTGGCTGCCCAGGCCGAGATGAACGAAGCCGCCGCCGAAAGCGGCGCTGCCCGCCGCCCCAGGCGTCCGCGCCGTCCGCGCGTCAATGCTGATCAGGTGGCTGATCAGGTGGATGGCGGTAACGACAATGCTGGCGGCGATAACGTGAACGCTGCTCCGGCGGAAGACGCCGGTGGCGAGCCCACCATCGTCGACGTCAACAGCTGATCGAGCAAGGCCCAGACATTCCTGGACGGCGGAGAGAAATCTCCGCCGTTTTTGTATGTGCGCCCCCGGGAAATATTATGAGTCCGACGTTATCGGGACGTCTTGAGGGTCCGTGGATTGCGCCCCATATCTCGCGTGAACAGGACCCGGCTCGAACGGGCGGGTCCGTCACCGCAATCTGATCCGGTGCCGCAAAGCGGGCCGGTGACGGAAGGAGACAGATATGAACCTTGAAAAATATTCCGAGCGCGTGCGCGGCTTCATCCAGTCGGCGCAGACCTTGGCGCTCTCGCGCAACCACCAGCAATTCACCCCCGAACATATATTGAAAGTGCTCGTCGACGACGACGAGGGCCTGGCAGCGTCGTTGATCGAGCGCGCCGGCGGCAGCGTCCGCGACGTCAAGCTGGGCGTCGAGACCGCACTTGAGGCAATGCCCAAGGTGGAAGGCGGCAACGGCCAGCTCTATCTGGCGCAACCGCTGGCCAAAGTGTTCTCGACCGCCGAGGAACTGGCAAAGAAGGCCGGCGACAGCTTCGTCACGGTCGAGCGGCTGCTGACGGCGCTGGCGGTCGAAAAATCCGCCAAGACCGCCGACATCCTGACCAAGGCCGGGGTGACGCCACAGGCGCTGAACCAGGTGATCAACGACGTCCGCAAGGGTCGCACCGCCGATTCGGCGAGCGCCGAGCAGGGCTATGATGCGCTTAAGAAGTACGCGCGCGATCTCACCGCCGACGGTCGCGCCGGCAAGCTCGACCCGGTCATCGGCCGCGACGACGAGATCCGCCGCACCATCCAGGTGCTGTCGCGCCGCACCAAGAACAATCCGGTGCTGATCGGTGAACCCGGCGTCGGCAAGACGGCGATCGCCGAAGGGCTGGCGTTGCGCATCGTCAATGGCGACGTGCCGGAATCGCTCAAGGACAAGCAGTTGATGGCGCTCGATATGGGATCGCTGATCGCCGGCGCCAAATATCGCGGCGAATTCGAGGAGCGGCTGAAGGCGGTTCTTTCGGAAGTCACCGCTGCGGCCGGCGGCATCATCCTGTTCATCGATGAGATGCACACACTGGTCGGCGCCGGCAAGGCGGATGGCGCCATGGATGCGTCGAACCTGTTGAAACCGGCGTTGGCACGCGGCGAACTCCACTGCGTCGGTGCGACGACGCTCGACGAATACCGCAAGCATGTCGAGAAGGATGCGGCCCTTGCCCGCCGCTTCCAGCCGGTCTTCGTCAATGAGCCGACGGTGGAAGACACCGTCTCCATCCTGCGCGGCCTGAAGGAGAAATACGAGCAGCACCACAAGGTGCGCATTTCGGATTCGGCGCTGGTCGCGGCAGCGTCGCTGTCCAACCGCTACATCGCCGACCGCTTCCTGCCGGACAAGGCGATCGACCTTGTCGACGAGGCCGCGTCGCGGCTGCGGATGCAGGTCGATTCGAAGCCCGAAGCGCTGGACGAGATCGACCGCCGCATCATGCAGCTCAAGATCGAGCGTGAGGCGCTGAAGGTCGAGAAGGACGACGCGTCGAAGGACCGGCTTGCCCGGCTCGAAAAGGATCTTTCCGCCCTGGAAGAGGAATCGACCGAACTGACCTCGAAGTGGCAGGCCGAGAAGCAGAAGCTCGGGCTCGCCGCCGACCTGAAGAAACAGCTCGACGAAGCGCGCAACGAACTCGCCATCGCCCAGCGCAAAGGTGAATTCCAGCGCGCCGGCGAGCTTGCCTATGGCAAGATTCCGGAGCTCGAAAAAAAGCTGACGCAGGCCGAGGCGCAAGACGGCAAGGTCGGCATGGTCGAGGAGGTGGTCACCCCCGATCACGTCGCCCACATCGTGTCGCGCTGGACCGGCATTCCCGTCGACAAGATGCTGCAAGGCGAGCGTGACAAGCTGCTGCGCATGGAAGACGAAATCGGCAAGCGTGTCGTCGGCCAGGGCGAGGCGGTGCAGGCCGTGTCGAAAGCGGTGCGCCGCGCACGCGCCGGCCTGCAGGATCCCAATCGGCCGATCGGTTCGTTCATGTTCCTCGGACCGACGGGCGTCGGCAAGACCGAACTGACCAAGGCGCTTGCCAGCTTCCTGTTCGACGACGAGAGCGCCATGGTGCGCATCGACATGTCGGAATTCATGGAGAAGCACTCGGTCGCCCGGCTGATCGGCGCGCCTCCCGGCTATGTCGGCTATGAGGAGGGCGGCGCGCTGACTGAAGCGGTGCGACGCCGGCCCTACCAGGTCGTGCTGTTCGACGAGATCGAGAAAGCGCATCCGGACGTGTTCAACGTGCTGCTGCAGGTGCTCGATGATGGCCGCCTGACCGACGGGCAGGGCCGCACGGTCGATTTCCGCAACACGCTGATCATCATGACGTCGAACCTCGGCGCCGAATATCTGGTCAGTCTCGGCGAGAACCAGGACGTCGATGTCGTGCGCGACGAGGTGATGGGAGTCGTCAGGGCGTCGTTCCGGCCGGAGTTCCTCAACCGCGTCGACGAGGTGATCCTGTTCCACCGGCTGCGCCGGCAGGATATGGGCAGCATCGTCGAGATCCAGCTCAAGCGGCTGGAAAGCCTGCTCGCAGATCGCAAGATCACGCTTTCGCTGGATCAGGAGGCGATCGACTGGCTGGCCGCCAAGGGCTACGATCCGGCCTATGGCGCGCGGCCGTTGAAGCGGGTGATGCAGAAGGACCTTCAGGATCCGCTGGCGGAGAAGATCCTGCTCGGCGACATCCTCGACAGTTCGACCGTCAAGGTCACCGCTGGTTCCGACCGGTTGAACTTCCGGTCGAAGCCGACGATCGTAGCGACCGAGGCGGCGGCCTGATTTTCGAGGCCGCCGCATAATCAAAAAAAATTAAACGGGGCGCAGATGACGTTGGACGACTACAACAGCTTCTGCGCCTCGCTGCCGTCGGCGACCCATGTCGTCCAGTGGGGCGGTGCTCATGTCTGGAAAGTCGGAGCCAAGGTCTTTGCGATCGGCGGTTGGAGCGATGGCAAGGAGCCGTTCGTCACCTTCAAATGCTCCGACATCGCTTATGACATCTTGAAGGAACAGCCGGGCCTTCGGCCCGCGCCCTATCTTGCCTCACGCGGCATGAAATGGATCCAGCGCCAGACCAGCCAAAGCATGGACGATGACGCGCTAAAAGACTATCTGCGCGAAAGCCACCGCCTTGTCGTACTCAAGCTGACGAAGCAGGCGCGCAAGGAATTGGGATTCGCCGCCAGCTAGTGTTCTTGCTCCAGCCCGCCAGAAATTCGCCATCTTCATGCCCGGTTCATGTTGGAACCTTATGGTTGGCAACTGATTTGCTGGCGAAGGGTTCGCCTGCCGCAAAGGCCCGAAAATCGAATTCGATTTTCGGAAAGCATGATGCGGAGATTTTTACGTGTTAGAGCGTCCCTGCGCGTCCGAAGGGACGCGCGGCGCTCTAAAGAGACAACGCCGGGCGGCGGCAATTACGGACCGGAGAATTTGGCCAGCATGTTCCGCACGATCTTCACCCTTTCGGCGTTCGCCGCCGGGCTGCTTTCTTCGAGTGTAATGGCCGCGCCGACGCAGGACATCGCGCCGCGATCTGCCCGCGCCGCGGATGCCCGAGCCGCGGATAGCCATGCTGTGCTGGTCGCCCAGAACGGCGATTTCGACGTCTACTACGACGCCAGAGGAAACCGCGTCATCGTCGATACGGAAACCGGCAAGGTGCTCGCCATCCAGCCGCCGCAGACCAGGTTTGATCGCCGCGCACTCCGCCGCGAGGGCTTGCGCAATCTCGGACCGGTCGAGGACGACCGCTATTATCTCGACGATCCGGAAGACACGGCGCGCTTGCGCCGCAGGCAATTGGAAGAGGAGGGCCTGATCGTCGTACCGCCGGTCGACGAATATGATGCCTACGGCGATCCGGTGGACGCTTTTCCCGAAGCACCGCTGGATGGCGGCAACTATGGCAACAATTATCCGGAAGCGCCGCAGCCGGTAAAGCCGCGCACCGTCATGCGCCAGCCGCTCAACGAGGCTGCGATCGAACCGGTCGAGCCGATGGAGCCGGGCGACCAGGCGGCACTGCCGCCAAAGATCGACGGTAAGATTGTCGTCGATCCGTCGCTTTCACTCGGTGCACGCCAAGAGGTCGCGGCGCTGCAAGTGCTGCTCGACCGCGCCGGCGCTTCGCCCGGCGTCGTCGACGGGCGCTTCGGCTCGAATGTCGACAAGGCGCTCGCCGCCTACAACGAGATCACCGGCAGCAATCTGCGGTCGACCGATGTGGTCGGCATCCAGGCGGCGCTTGAGCAATCCGGCGGCGATGCCTTCGCCTCCTACAGCATCACGCCAGAGGATGCTGCCGGCCCCTATGTCGCATCGGTGCCGGAAGACTACGGCCAGAAGGCGCAACTCGAACGGCTGAGCTACACCTCAGTCACCGAAGCGCTGGCCGAGCGGTTCCACATGGACGAGAACTATCTGAAGGCGCTCAATCCGGAAGCCAATTTCAACCGTCCCGGCACGATCATCAAGGTCGCCAATTTCGGCAGGCTGGTGGCCACGCCGGTGGCACGCATCATCGCCGACAAGGGCAAAAAGCAGGCCCGCGCCTATGACGCGTCGGGAAAGCTGATCGCGGCCTATCCAGCCACCATCGGCTCGGCTGACACGCCTTCACCCACCGGCACGCATGCGGTGTCGCGGGTCGCTCTCGACCCGAACTACACCTACAATCCGAACATCAATTTCAAGCAGGGCGAAAACAACAAGATCCTGACCATCCCGCCGGGCCCGAACGGCCCCGTCGGCTCGGTCTGGATTGCGCTGGACAAGCCGACCTACGGCATTCACGGCACACCCGACCCCTCCAAGATCGGCAAGACCGAAAGTCATGGCTGCGTGCGGCTGACCAATTGGGACGCGCGCGAACTGGCAAAAATCGTGTCGCCGGGCGTCACGGTGGAATTCATCGACTGAGCCCTATCCCAAATCATCGCGCAGTCCTGGGTCAACCCGGGAGCAGGCTCTTTGGGCGACGTGATCCTGTTCTGGTTTCAACGACAGCAACCCTCTGGCCGGTTGTTGCCGGCGCATAGGAGGTCTAAGCAGGCTTCATGCGTTCTCCAAGCGAAGTCGGCGCCGAAGCCGTCCCCCTGGTCAGGCCGCTGCCGGCCGATACGTTCTGCCCGCAATCGCGACGCAGGTTCGTGCTGATCGCGGCGATCCTGGCTTCCGCGCTCGGCTTCATCGACGGCTCGATCCTGGCCATCGCCACGCCGGCGATTCGCGTCGATCTTGGCGCCAGTTTCGCCGAGGCGCAGTGGATTTCAAACGCCTATGCGCTGACGCTTTCGGCACTCATCCTTGTTGGCGGCGCCGCCGGCGACCGTTTTGGCCTGCGGCATGCTTTCGTGGCAGGCATCGCGCTGTTCATTGCCGCCTCGCTTGCCTGCGCGGTGGCGCCGAATCCACCAATGCTCATTGCCTTTCGCGCCATTCAGGGCATCGGTGCTGCCATCATGGTGCCAGGCAGCCTCGCCATTATCGCCAAGGCCTATCCGAAGAAGGAGCGCGGCAGGGCGATCGGCATCTGGGCGGCAGCCTCGGCGCTGACGACGGCGCTTGGCCCGGTGCTGGGCGGCGTTGTCTTGTCGGCCTTCGGCGACGGCATCTGGCGGGTGATCTTCGCGGTCAATCTGCCGCTTGGTCTTGTCTCGATCTATCTTCTGCTCGCCAAGGTCCCGGCCGACGCACCGACCGAAAGGCGCAGCCTCGATCTCGGCGGCGCTGCACTCGCCACCTTGGCGTTCGGAGCGCTTGCCTACGGCTTGACTTCGATGAGCGCAGAGGGCGAGGGGCAAATGTCCGGCCCGAGCATTGCCGCCGGCGCGGTGCTGCTCATCGTGTTCATTGTCTTCGAGCGCCGGCAGCGCGAACCGATGATCGATCTCTCGCTGTTTCGGGTCGGCGCCTTCGCCGGCGCCAATGTGGCGACCTTCTTCCTCTATTTCGCACTGTCGGCCAACCTGTTCTATCTGCCGATGCTGCTCATCGCCGGATGGGGGCTGAGCGCCGCCGAGGTCGGCTTCATCTTCCTGCCGCTGTCGGTCTTGATCGCGCTGTTGTCGGGGCCGGTCGGCCAGTGGTCCGACCGGATCGGTCCGCGTTTTCCGATCGCCAGCGGCAGTCTCGTCGTCGCTGTCGCCTTTGCCGGGCTTGCCGTGCTGGCCTATGCTGGCATCCACAGTTTCTGGTGGGGAGTGTTTCCGCTGATGGCGCTGATGGGGCTCGGCATGGCGCTGGTGGTGTCGCCGCTGTCGACGGCGGTGATGACGGCGGTCGAGGACAAGGATACCGGTGCTGCCTCGGGAATCAACAATGCCGTCTCGCGCATTGGCGGCCTGATCGCAGTGGCGGCGATGGGGTCACTGGCGGCCTGGGTCTATGCAGCAGCGCTGAACAGCGGTGCCGCATCCGGCATTCCGGGTTTCGGCGAACCGGCACCGGATCTCGATGCAGCAAGGCTGGCCGCCAGCGACGCAGCGTTCGCAGCAGTCGCCTTGGTGACCGCGCTGCTTTGCCTGCTCTCGGCGATCGTGGCGTGGACAACTGTTTCCGGCGAGCGACTGCCATGGCCGCGTGGATCTGAGGCTCCGCAGCGCTGAGCAGCCGGCAAAGGCCCAGCTCGGCTCAGCCTTCGATCTTGGCGCTCGCGACCTTCAGCGAATCATTGTCTTCCTGCTTGAGCAGATCATCGATGCGCCCGCGCTCGCGCTTGAAGGCGACGAGGTCGTCGCCCTTCAGCACCTTGCCGACCGGCAGGCGAACGCGCATCGGGTCGACCTTGGTGCCGTTGACGATCAGCTCGTAGTGGAGGTGCGGACCGGTGGCGAGGCCGGTCTGGCCGAGAAAGCCGATGGTCTGGCCTTGGCGGACGCGCACGCCCGGCGCGATGCCTTTGGCAAATGCGCTCTGGTGATTGTAGGACGTCTCGTAGCCATTGGCGTGACGGAGAATGATCTGTTTGCCATAGCCGCCGGCCCAGCCGGCCTTCTCGACGACACCGTTGCCGGCGGCGATGATCGGCGTGCCGATGGCGGCTGACCAATCGACGCCGGTATGCAAGCGCACATAGCCGAGGATCGGATGCCTGCGGGCACCGAAGCCGGAGCGGAATTTTCCTGCGGGCAGGGGATTGCGCAGCAGGAATTGCTGGGCGCTGCGGCCATCCTCGTCGAAATAGTCGGTGCTGCCGTCCTGCATCTGGAACCGGTAGAAATTGCGCGTCGTGCCGCCGAAGCTCGCCGAGACATAGAGCAGCTCGGATTCGTCGGATGCCCGGTCGTCGCCATCCGGCTGCGAGAACAGCACCTCGATGCGGTCCGACGGATTGAGCCGCGACTGGAAATCGACGCCGGACGCCAGGAGCTTGATCAGCCGCTTGGTCATCGCCTTGGACATGCCGTAGGAGTAGGCGGCGCGGTAGATGCCGTCATAGACGTTCGGCAGATTGCCGCGCACCACCACCGGCGGCGAATCATCGAACGCGGTCAGCAATTCGGGATTGGGCTCCGGCTCCTGCGCCGGCACATATTGGCCGTGATCATCGAGCGCGATGGTGACGATATGCTGGGCCCTGTCGTAGATGCCGGTGCGAACGACCTTGGCGGCGTCGCCATGGATCTCGAGGCCGACGCGCAGCACGGTTCCCGCCTTGAGCGCTGTCGCATTCAGCAATTTGGCGATCGCCTCGGCCATACCGGTGGCGTCCTCGCCGGTATAGCCCGAATCGGCGAAAGCCTCGACGATGTTGCGGTCCCTGGTGAAGGGGATGATCTCCTCGGCGAAGGCCGGCGCCTGATCGTCGGGGGCAGCACGCGGCGACACCGAGACGTTTTCCGGAACGATCCTGACGTCGTAGGAGCCGGCCATGCTCTCGGCGAATGCATCGCCGAATCGCTGCGGGTCGACATAATGCAGCGACGCGACCTGCACGGCGCCGTCGCTCAGACCCGTGCCCGCCTCGCGCACCACCTTTTCCACCTCGTCGGCGGACAAGTCACTCTTTTCGTCGAACGCTGCCGTCTCGATTGGGAAATCGACCGTTTTCAGGCTCAACTCGCTTTCGACCTTGGCGCCATAGATCTGGCCTGCGGCGGCGGTCGCCGGCTGACCGGCATTGCCGTCGCGGTCGTCGCCAAACACCTGCATCGGATTGAAAGGCGGATAGGCGCGGCTGGTCGTGTGCCCGGCGGCAAGCGCCATCTTGATCTGCACGAAAGGCATGGTGTGGATGACATCGCGGTCGCCGACCTTGGTCACCATCGGCACTTCCATGCGCCGGCGGTCCTTGGCCTTGGCGATCTGGCGCGGCGCCACCAGCCTGGTGGTCTTGGCGATCTCGCCGGAATCGTCGCCTCTCGCAAGGCTGATCAGTTCGGCGATTTCGGGCGGCGTCGCCAATTGCTGACGGCCGTCGAGGGCTGCGAACAGCGCCACACCCATCAGCACGCTCGACGTCACGCCGGTAAGAAAAGTGCCCGACAGCCAGCGCGCCGAAACCTCGCGCCGGTCGGGCGGGCCACTGCGACCGTCCGCAATCAGCGGCGGCTCGTTGCCGAGTTCGGCTATGACATTTTCCGTATCTGGCATCCAGAAAGGCTGCTTCTTCCCCGGGCGGGACGGCTTGTCGCTTTTGTTGTGGCCATGACATTTGCCTGTCACGGCGGGCGAAGTCAACGAAGCGGCTGGCTTCGGCCGAGATCCCCAGTCATACTTCTCTCTTAGTGGCTCTCTTACAGTCTCTTATAAGGCGCCGCGCCAGTGGTGCTGCGCCAGCTTCGTTGGCGTTGGTGTCAAACCGCAATGCGGCGGCAATAGGGCTCCGTGGCGGTGTTCGGCTTTGTTATCCCCCATGCCGCCGCGGAAGTCGGCTACCGAAAATCGGCGCCGCAATCTTTCGTCGCAAAAAATTCAAAAAAGACCGAAATCGTTGTTGACACTTTGGATGGGCGCCGACTATATACGCCTCACCAACGAGGGCGGCGCGCCGCTGGCGACGAAGAAGTTCGCTTCTAGATCTGCCC
>NZ_JBVVQS010000064.1:0-31979 GCF_055811575.1 Mesorhizobium sp. WSM4815
GCCTCCTTCTGATGGTGGTTTTGACAGCGCCGAAGGATGCCACACCCTCGCCGCTCGCCCCATAGCATCCACTAGGCGCCGCCTCCGGCGGCTTACCGCCGCGATGCGACCGCGGTGATCGGCGCGATCGTTGGCGAATGGATCGGGTCCGACAAGGTCTTGGCGACGATCGTCGACGCGACCTTCAACTATTGGTCCGACCGGCTCGACGCCGCTATCGTGCTCTCATCGCTGTTGTCGTTCGGGTTCTTCATGACGGTCGTCGCCGCCGAGCGATGGTCCGTTCGATATTTTTGACCGGTTGGCTCCCGGGGATGGCCGCTTGGCGTCGCGCAGCGGACTTTGCTGTATCGCGCAGGCGAGGGCTGGGCTTCCCTGCGTCGGCCTGTAGTATGACAGTGCTTGCAGGGGAGGAGCTCGAGCGTGGGGTTGGGTCGGAATTTCCGCCGTTGGGGGACGTTGGCCTTCATCGCCGTCATGGTGCTTTCGCCGCAGGCGGCGTCGGCCGACAGCCTTACGCCCGACCGGATCACTGCCGCCCTGTCGAAGTTCGAACTGCTCGCCGAAGGTGTCGTCGCGGACGGTGCCGTACCCGGTCTCGCCATCGGGGTCGTGCATGGCGACCAGGTGGTCTTTCTCAAGGGGTTCGGGCGTCGCGAGGCCGGCAAGCCGGAGACCGTCGACGCCGACACGGTGTTCCAGATCGCCTCCCTCTCCAAGCCAGTCTCGGCAACGATAGTGGCGGCGCTGGTCAGCGAAGGCATCGTATCCTGGGATGGGAAAATCGTCGATCTCGATCCGGCCTTCCGGCTCGCCGAGCCCTATCCGACCAGTGAACTCACGGTCCGCGACCTGTTTTCGCACCGCAGCGGGCTTCCCGGCACCGCCGGAGACGATCTTGAGGACATTGGCTACGATCGCGCGGAGATCCTGCGTCGTCTGCGGTTCGTGTCGCCATCGTCGAGCTTTCGCGCCGGCTACTCCTACAGCAATTTCGGACTGACCGAGGGTGCCGTCGCGGCCGCGAAGCCGACAGGCAAGTCCTGGGAAGAGGTCGCCGAGGAGAAACTCTACCGGCCGCTTAAAATGGTTTCGACCAGCTCCCGTCATGCGGACTTCATCAAGCATGCCAATCGCGTTGCGCTCCACGTCAAGATCGACGGCGTCTGGGCCGCGAAGGTAAAGCGCGATGCGGATGCGCAGGCGCCCGCGGGCGGTGTCAGCTCCACGGCGCGCGATCTCTCGCAATGGGTGCGCCTCGTGCTCGGCAATGGGGTCTATGCCGGCGAGACGCTCATTAAGGCCGATGCGCTGGACCAGACGCATGTTCCGCTGATGGAACGGGGCAAGAACCCCGTCTCAGGCGGCACGTCCTTCTACGGCCTCGGCTGGAATGTCGAATTCGGCCGTCACGGCCTGAGCTGGGGCCATGCCGGCGCCTTCAGCGTCGGCGCCCGCACCCTGGTGACGCTCTTCCCGGAGGAGAAGCTTGGCATCGTCATCGTCGCCAATGCCTTTTCGACAGGCGTGCCGGAAGGCCTGTCCGAGAGCTTCGCCGATCTCGCCTTTGACGGAAGGGTCGAGAAGGACTGGGTCAAGGCATGGGACGATGCCTATGCGAGCCTGTTCGGCCCGGCAATCGCGGCGGCCAAGGCCACCTATGCCGCGCCACCGTCTCCGGCAAGTCCGGCTCGGCCGGCCAGCGCCTATGCGGGCCGTTACTCCAACGATTTCATCGGCGATGCGGTCGTGTCGACTGCGGGGGACGCTCTTGGGCTCAAGGTCGGGCCAGCCGGCGCCCGGTCCTATTCGTTGAAGCATTTCGACGGCGACCTCTTCCTGACCTTCCCGGACGCCGAGACGCCGGACAGGTCCTCGGGCGTAGGCTTCGACATCGGCCCCGACGGCAAGGCGTCGGCCATGACCATAGAGTTTCTCAACGATAACAATCTCGGCACGCTGCAGCGCGTCGGAGACTAGAGTTCCTCTGCGCCTTCGTCATCCTGGGGCGGAGCAAGGAGCGAAGCGACGCGGCGCAGACCCGGGGAGCCATTCCGTGACCTTGGAGCGCTGCTGCGGTGCAGAACCTTTGATCGCGGAGGGACAGCGCCCCCCTCTGTCCTGCCGGACATCTCCCCCACAAGGGGGGAGATTGGCCTTCACCAATGATTTCGCCAACCACCAACCTTGCAAAAAGGACGCTGTCCGCGAAGCTGCCGATCTCCCCCCAAGTGGGGGAGATGTCCGGTAGGACAGAGGGGGGGGCGCGAAGGATCGCTACAGAGAGCCGTTACAGGCTGGGGCTTGGCCGTGAGGTGGTGCCACTCACCCCCCAGCCAGCCGCGGCAGCAGAAAAATCTCCGCCCCCTGCGGCAATTCCTTCGACCAGGTGTCGCGATAGATAACCCCGTCTATGGCGACTGCGATGCCGCGGTCGATGTAGGGCTCGAAGCCGGGATACTGCTCAGCCAGCTTCCTGAACAGCTCCCGAATATCCTTCGCCTCGATCTCGACCTTGCTCTTGCCTCCGGCGATTGCGCCGAGCGATCCCCAGAGCGTTACTTCGACCATCGGCCTCCCCGTTCCGCCTCGATCGCCGCGAGAATCCGCGGCGGCGACATCGGGATATGCGTCATCCGCACGCCCGCGGCGTTCGACACCGCATTGGCGATCGCCGCCAGCGGCGGCACGATCGAGGTTTCGCCGACGCCCCGCACCCCGTAAGGGTGGTTGGGATTGGGGATCTCGAGGATCTGCGTGTGGATCATCGGCAGGTCGGAGCAGACCGGGATGCGGTAGTCGAGAAAGCCGGGGTTCTGCAGCCGCCCGTCCTTGCCGTAGACGTACTCTTCGTTGAGCGCCCAGCCGATGCCTTGCGCGGCACCCCCCTGGTACTGCCCCTCGACATAGGTCGGGTGCACCGCCTTGCCGGCATCCTGCACGACCGTGTAGCGCAGCACCCTCGTGGCGCCGGTCTCCGGATCGACCTCGATATCGCAGATATGGGTGGCGAAGGAGACGCCGGCGCCGTCGGCGACGAGCTCGCTGTGGCCGGCGATTGGCCCGCCGGTCTTTCCTGACCCGGCCGCGATCTCCTTCAGAGACAGCGCCGCAAGATTGCCGTACTTCTCGCCTTTGGCGATGGCGTGGCCGTTTTCCCAGACCACGTCGTCGACGGGAACATCCCACATCTGCGCGGCGCGTTCGCGCAGGACCTTGATAGCGCTGCGGGCGGCCGAGATCGTCGCCATCGAGGAGGAGAAGGTACCGCGGCTGCCGTCCGTCATGTCGTTGTAGCCGAGGCTGGAGGTGTCGGCGACCACCGCCTTGACCTGCTCATAGGCGATGCCGAGTTCCTCCGCCGCCACCAGCGACAGCGACGCGCGGGAACCACCCACATCGACCGTGCCGACGGCAAGCGAGACCGAGCCGTCCATGCCGATGTTGAGGTCGGTGCAGGTCTGGCCGCCGAAGTTGAACCAGAAGCCGCAAGCCATGCCGCGGCCCTGGTTCTTGCCCAGCGGCGCCTGCATGTGCGGATGGTTCTTCGCCGCCTCCAGCGTCGGGCCGATGCCGATCGGGCCGTAAACCGGGCCGTAGGACGATCGGGTGCCTTCCTGGGCGGCGTTCCTGATCCGGAACTCGACCGGATTCATGCCGATCTCCTTGGCCAACTCGTCGACGGCACTTTCCACTGCAAACGCCGCCATCGGCGCCGATGGCGCGCGATAGGCCGCCGTCTTTGGCCGGTTGACCAGCACTTCGTAGCCGACCGTCCTGACGTTAGCGAGATTGTAGCAGGCGAACGCGGTCATGGCGCCGAGCTCGGCCCACATGCCGGCATAGGGGCCGCAGGAATAGCGCAGCGTCGCCTCGGCCGCGGTGATCGTGCCGTCCTTGCGGGCGCCGATCCTGACGTCGATCGAGGTGGCACTGGTCGGCCCGGAGGCGCGGAACACCTCGTCGCGCGTCATCACCAGCTTGACCGGCCGGCCGGCCTTGCGCGAGAGCGCCAGCGCCACCGGCTCGGCCCAGACGTGGGTCTTGCCGCCGAAACCGCCGCCGATCTCCGACGAGGTGACGCGCAGCTTGGAGGCTTCCATGCCAAGCAGCTGAGCGCAGTGCTGGCGGTAGACGAAATGGCCTTGCGTGCAGACCCAGAGGTCGGCGGTGCCGTCGGAACTGACGCTCGCCACGCAGGCGTGCGGCTCGATATAGCCCTGGTGCGTTTGCTCGGTTTTGAAGGAGCGTTCGACGACGTAATCGGCCTGGCCAAATCCCTCATGGATGTCGCCATGGCCGTACTGGCTGCGTTTGGTGACGTTGGACGGCTTGACGGGCTTTTGCTCAAGGCCCTCGGTGAAGATGGTGTCGTCGAGCACGGGCGCCGAGTGCTTCATCGCCTCGTCGACATCGGTCACATGCGGCAGCACTTCATAGTCGACCTCGATCAGCTTCAGCGCCTGCCTTGCCGTGCGGGCGTCGACCGCGGCGACCGCGGCCACCGCATGGCCGTCATAGAGCGCCTTCTTGCGCGCCATGCAGTTGTCGAGGATGTCGTACATGGCGGCATCGCCGTCGGTGAGGTCGGGCAGGTCGGCCGCGGTGATCACCGCCTTCACGCCGTTGAGCTTCTCCGCCTTCGAGGTGTCGATCTTCCTGATCGTGGCGTGCGCGTGCGGGCTTCTCAGGACACGCCCGACCAACTGGCCGGCCATGTTGAAATCCGCGCCATAGCGCGCGCGGCCCGTTACCTTGTCGACGCCGTCGGGGCGGATGGGACGCGTGCCGACGGAGGCGAAATTGCGTCCGGAATAGCGCGGATCGAAGTTCATCGTCAGGCTCCCTTCATCACGCTTGCGGCGTCCTGAACGGCGCGCACGATCTTGTCATAGCCGGTGCAGCGGCAGAGGTTCCCGGCGAGGCCGAAGCGGATTTCCTCCTCGGTCGGGTCGGGGTTCTTGGCCAGCAGGTCTTTCGCCGCGATCAGGAAGCCCGGCGTGCAGACGCCGCATTGCAGCGCTGCGTGTTCGAGGAACTTCTGCTGCAGCGGATGCAGCCTGTCGCCGTGCGCCATGCCCTCGATGGTTTCGACGCGCCGGCCCTCGGCCTCCGCGCCAAGCACCAGGCACGAGCATACCAGCCGGTCATCGAGGATGATGCTGCAGGCGCCGCAGTCGCCGGTGCCGCAGCCTTCCTTGGCGCCGGTCAGCCCGAGGCGGTCGCGCAGCACGTCGAGCAGCGTCTCGTCCGGGTGGCAAAGGTACTCGACATTGTCGCCGTTGATCGTCGTTGAGACTGCAATTGCGGCCATCACTTGCCTCCTGCACGCGCATAGGCGGTCGTGGCGGCCCGCCTGGCCAGCACACCCGCAACTTTTCTTCTGAACTCGACCGTGCCCCGCTTGTCGTCGATGGGGCGGCAGGCCCCCGAGGAGACCTTGGCGAGCCGCTCAAGTGCTGCTTCATCAAGTTTCCTGCCGATGAGGGCCTCGGCCGCCTCTTCCGCCAGCAGCACCGTCGGCGCCACGGCACCCAGCGCCACGCGGGCCGATTTGACGACACCTTGCTCGTCGAGCGTCAGGTTCACCCCGGCGCTGACCACGGCGATGTCCATCTCCGTGCGTGGAATGAAACGCAGATAGGCATCGCCGGAGCGCGGCGCGCGCCTGTCGAGCAGGATCGCCTCGATGATTTCTCCCTTGGCGAGCGACGTCTTGCCAGGCCCGGTCGGCACTGCCTCCACCGCGACCGTGCGCCTGCCTCCTGGTCCGACAATCAATGCCTTGGCGCCGGCGGCCACCAGCGCCGGCACGCTGTCGGCCGCCGGCGAGGCGTTGCAAAGATTGCCGACGATCGTGCAGCGACCCTGCACCTGTTTAGAGCCAATCAGCTTGGCCGCTTCGACGACGCCCGGCCATTCCCGGTTCAAGGCCGCGCTCTCTCCCATCAGGGCGCAGGACACCGCGGCACCGATGCTGAAGCCTTCCGCCGTTTCCCTGATCTCGCCCAGTCCGTCGATTGCCTTGATGTCGACGATCAGGTCGGGCTCGATAAAGCCGCCTTTCATCCTCACCAGGAGGTCGCTGCCTCCGGCGAGAATGGCGGCGGTGCCGGGCGAACCGGCCAACTGGCCAACGGCATCTTCCATTGAAAGCGGACGTATGTAGCGCATCGTCTCCCCTTGATCATCGCAATTCTGTCGGCCCGTTATAGAGCCTTGGATCGGAATGGTCATCCGGTTCTGCATGAGCAGCGATTAGGCCAGGCCGCGGCGGGGCGGCGGGCATCTTGCCGGCGCGTTCTCAACTCAGGGCGCCGGGTTGAACTGGAGCAATTTGAAACAATCGCCGCTTCCCGACTTCAACTGCGTCAGGAAGCGTTTCGACCGATCGATCCATTCCTGGTGCGACCTGGCTTCGGCCTCGATCTCGTCGACCGGTCCAAGCTTGACGAAGCTGCGCCCCTTGCTGAAAAGCCAGCACGCACGGCCGAGAAGTCTCCGGCTGCGCTGGCGCAAGAGGTCGGCATCATAAAAGATGTCGAGCACCTCCTGCTTGATCTTTGCCTCCTTTTCAGGATTTGCGATCGCAACCGCGATCGAGTCTCCGCCGATCGCATCCTGCAGGTCCTTGTAGTCGAGGGCGAGCTGAGTGGTGGCATATTTGATCTCGCTCTCATCCCGGACGATGTTGAACCACAGCGCGGGATCGAGCTCGTTGACGACGAACGATGCCTCGAAGTCGCGCGACAGGTTCAGGATCTCGAACCCTTGAACCTCAACATCGCGCTCAACCAAAAGGATCTCGGCGACCTGCTTGCCGACTTCCGCCCCGTGCGCGCTGATCGCGGCGTTGGTTCCACCGAGTTCCGGACTGATATAGGGTCCGCCATCATCCAGCAGCGCATCGAATTCGCTGAGGTATTCGACGACGGCCGCCCCGCGAGCAATGCGCGCGGCCAGTTTGGCGAGAACCAGCTGGAGCTCGGTTTCGCGTTTGCGCTGCTCCTGATAATTCTGCTGAAAAAAGAAGATGAACAGAGAAACGCCAATTCCGATCAGGATCACGCCGAGTTGGGAAAAGATGTTGCGATAATACTCCAGCAGCTTTTCACGATGGCGCATGTCGTGGCGCACGCTGTGCGCCACACGAGCATTGACGATCAGCGAAAGGATCAGCAGCCCGGCACCAACCAGGATGAGGCCGCCGATGAGGAAATAGCCTTGCCCTGAACTGAAATCCATTCTTTTGCCGCGTCCTGAAGCCCGAGACCGCGCAGACTAATCCCATTCCGTTTCAACGCCTACGGGCGCCCCCAAAAGCGTGCGCTCGCCTAATACTTTAATTGTAATCTGCCGCGTGTTTGATATCGTGACAGTGGGAGGAATTCAGATGGCCGTGGAGTGCAAATCCGCGCCCTATATGGGCGTCTTTTCAACCATTGAACTGGATCTTTTGAGGGGTGTGGTGCGGGAAACTTTGCGGTCCGGCGAAGCGGAGCTCGACAACGAGGACGCCGAAAGGATCGCGCGTGTGGTCATCGCAACCTACAAGGACGGCGCCTCGGGCCGCGAGGAATTGCTTGAAGCCGCCCGGATTGCCGCCAGGCGCTGCGCCCTCGACCATTTTTACGATCGAGCAGTCGGCCTGTTCGCATAGGACTTCGCAGCTGACGCACTTCAGGGCGGTGTTGCTCGTTCGACATTTCGTTGCGCACGTCGATCTCGTCAGTCGCTGCGGCCTACCTTCTCATGTCCTTCGAGCCGCAAGTCTGCCATCGGCTGCGAACCGTCGGTGGCAAATCTCACTGGCAGATCGCAAACGTTGGAGATTGGCCGAAACACCCCTCCACTTCGTCATCCTAGGCGAAGCAAGGAGCGAAGCGGCGCGGCGCAGACCCTGGGATCCATGCCGTTACCTCAGCCGAAGAATGCTACGGCCCAGACCCGAACGCTACCACCCCGTTCCGCGAAAAAGCTCGAACCATTCTGGGTTGGGTCGGCAGCGACCCTTACGCAGAAATACCCAGCCTGAACTTGTCCGTATCTCTCATCCTGCCTTGCCTCGCGGCCAGGTGGTTCGTCAGCAGATTTTCTTCGATCGGCTGTGACAGGAAAAACCCTTGAGCGCTGTGACAATGCTCGGCGATCAGGAAATCGAGCTGCGCTTCGTTTTCCACCCCCTCTGCCAGAACGGTCAAGCCGAGCGAATTGGCCAGCGCTATAATGCCTCGAACGACGTTCTGTTTTTTCTTCGACGCTTCCAGACCGCTCAAGAACGATCGGTCGATCTTTAGCCGATCGAGGTTGAAGTCGGCAAGGTAGCCGAAGCTTGAATAGCCGGAGCCAAAATCGTCGAGTGCCAGACCGACGCCGATATTTCGAATTTCCGTCAGCATGTTCAAGGCGTTTCGGCTGTTCTGGATAAGCACCCCTTCCGTTATTTCCAGTTGCAGGCGCGACGGCGGCAGTCCTGTTTGTTGCAGCACCAGAACAAGGTGGGCAAAGTACGCATCGTTCTGAAGGCTTTTGCCCGACAGATTGACCGAGCAAACGAAATCATCGGCAGAAACAGGCGCCCATCGAGCTGCCTGCAGGCAAGCCTTGCTCAGCACGACCTTGTCGACTTCCAGTATCAGGTCGCTTCGTTCGGCAACTGGAATGAATGACATCGGCAGACGAATCGCGCCCGAAGCGGGATCGCGCCAGCGCACCAGCGCCTCGGCGCCGATCATGCGGCCGGTTGCCAGCTCGAACTGCGGTTGCCAAACCAGAAAGAACTCGTCGCAGTTAAGCGCACGCTTAATCCCAGCTTCTTGGCCGAGCTGCATATCGAACTGATTGAGGATTGCAGGCGAGAACGTCACGAAGCCAGAGCGTCCTTCGGCTTTGGCGACATAAAGAGCGCTGTCCGCGTTGCGCAACAGGGTGGAAATATCCGAACCATGTTCGGGGAAACACGCCATGCCGATACTGGCTCCCATCCGCACGTGGTGGCCCGCGAGTTCGGCAAACCGGTTCAATTGCTCGCGAAGCCGATTTCCGAGAGCATCGGCTGCCGCGTGCCGGTCCCCGATCGCCATGACGGCGAACTCGTCACCGCCCAAACGGATGGCGACAACGTCGTCGGGCCGTTCGACCGATTGCAGGATTTCGGCGACGGCTTTCAGCAAGAGATCACCGATGTGATGACCGAACGTATCGTTCACGCTCTTGAAATGATCCAAATCTATCAGGAAAAGCCGGAGTTGCTTGCCGGCCAGCCTTGCCCGGTCCAGCATCACGTCCCTGTTGGCTGACATCCAGGCACGGTTCTTCAGTTCCGTCGTCGCGTCGCGCCAGGCCAGAAACTCCAGTTTCCTTATCGTTTCCCGACGGCCGATAAGCAATACGGCAGTTCCGATCGCCAGCAGCGACAAGACCGCCAGAGCGAATGCAATCTGGTAGTTGAATCTCTTCAGGCTTTTTTCCGCCGAATAGAGATCCACGTTGATCTCATCTCCATATTTGTAATATTCGTCGTTCATCCTCGCTACGAGATGCTCGAGCTCCAACCCCATTTCCTTCAAAATCTTTTCGTCGAGAGGCAGCCCGGCCGCAATCATGGCATCAAGCCGTGTCACCGCGTCAACGATACGCGGAACGATACTTGCGTAGGCGGGAATCTCGCTTGCCGTCCCGGTGCCGTCGATCCGCTTGAAGCGGATGTAGACCAGGTCGTTCGCCGCTGATAACTGCTCAAGGCTGTCTGCAGAGCCGGGGGCGGCTTTGGCGAGCGATGTCATGTCCTTGAGGTGAGTTACATCGCGTATTGCAATATGGAACTCGCGGATGGCGAAAAAGCCGAACCGCGGCAGCGAATATTCGATCTTGCTGAGGCTGAGAAACAGTACGGTGATCAGGACCGCAGAGCTGGCTGCTGCAGCCGCGATGGCGGTCCCGTAGGTGACGGGAACGCGCCAGCCTTCAAAGCGTGCCATTCGAGCCACGCCGGAGCTCGATCAGCCGCCAGGCTCGAGCGTCTTGATCAGCCAGACCCACCGTGGTTTGTGGACTGGCGTGTCGAAGGCCGGGTGGTCGTTGAGCGGATAGACCAGCCGGGTCGGACCTTGCGTGCGCCGGGTCAGCAATTTTCCATTCTGGCGGGTGGCAAGCAGGAGAGGACCTTCCGTCCAATCCTGGCGCGGAATTATCTGCACATATTCGTCCACCGCCCGCAGAACAACGGAATCCTCGCCTTCCAATCCAACGAGCTTGAGCACGTCGCGGAACAGGACGCCTTCAAATGTCAGCTGCCCTTTTTCAAATGGACTTGCGGTGGTGACCCGGTAGAGACCGAGCTTTTCCAGCTGTCGCAACGTGACTGGGACCGATTTGCCGTTGTTCTGAACATTGAAGGCCACAGTGTCTGGCGATTCCGGGAGATCAACGGGCTCCAACGCCCCGGCCGGCAAGATGCAAAAGGCCAGGACTGCCAGCATGATCAGACTGCGCTTGAGCGATGATAGTCCGGTGTTGAGCAAGGATGACATGCGCAATCCTTTTCTTCTCGATGGGCCAGCACCCAGCCGTCGCCTGACTTTCATTCGGGCAGGCGGGTTCAACATTGCCATGAATGTCTGATTTTTCCGTTAGCCCTGTTCGGCCAACGAACGGTTGATTGGCGCGCAGCGGCGACCTGCCGATCTCCCCGCTCGTGGCGGAGATGGCCGGCATGAAGGATCGCGGCCTCATTCCAGCTTGGGTTCCTCGCCCCCACGAAGTGGTCCATTATTGTGGGGCGAGATGCCTGCCAGGGCAGAGGGGTTGAAGGATCGCCGGCCTTCGAACTCACTTGTTCTCGCCGGTCGGCCTGATGAAATGGCCGAGCAGATCCATCGGCACCGGAAACACCACCGTCGATGAGCGCTCACCGGCGATGTCATGGAGCGCCTCGAAATAGCGCAGCTGCATGGCCTGCGGTGTCTCGGACAGCATCTTGCCGGCCTCGACGAGTTTTGCCGCCGCCTGCTGTTCGCCGTCGGCATTGATCACTTTCGCACGCCGCAGCCGTTCGGCCTCGGCCTGCTTGGCGATGGCGCGGACCATGTTCTCGTTGAGGTCGACATGCTTGATCTCGACGTCGGAGACCTTGATGCCCCAGGCATCGGTCCGCTGATCTAGGATCTCCTGGATATCGCTGTTGAGCTTGTCACGTTCGGCCAGCATTTCATCGAGCTCATGCTTGCCAAGCACCGAGCGCAACGTGGTCTGTGCCAGCTGGTTGGTGGCGGTCATGAAGTCCTCGACCTGGATCACCGCCCGCTCGGCGTCGACGATACGAAAATACAGCACCGCGTTAACCTTCACCGAGACGTTGTCGCGCGAGATCACGTCCTGCGGCGGCACGTCCTGGACCACCACCCGCAGGTCGACCTTCACCATCTGCTGCACGAAGGGGATGAGGATGATCAGGCCGGGCCCCTTGACCCCGGTGAAGCGGCCGAGCGTGAAAACCACGCCGCGCTGATATTCCCTCAGGATGCGAATGGCCGCGGACAGGAACATGACCACGACGAGCGCTGCCACCAGATAGGCCATGTAACCGATGATCATTGCCTTGCTCCATCGCTTCGCGCATTGCGGCGCCGTATCGTCAGCACGAGGCCCCTGATATCAGCCACCTCGACGCTGTCGCCCACTGCTATGGGTTCGTCGGCTTTCGCCCGCCATCGCTCACCCCGGGCCAGCACGTGGCCCTCGCTGCCCTCCCAGTCGAGGACCTTGGCCGGCAGCCCTTGCATGGCCTGGGCGCCAACACGCGGAACGTTCTTGCGAGCCGCCCACAGGTAGCTGCCGGTCAGCAGCGCCAGGCCGAGCGTCAGGATGGCGGCGGTGCCGATGACGGCCCACGACATCTCGAAGCCGGGACCTTCGATCCTGAGCAGCATGGCAGCGCCCAGCAGAAACGCCGCCACGCCTCCCAGCCCAAGCACCACTGTGGGATTAAAGACCTCGACGACGAGGAAGATGATGCCAAGCAGCATCAAGGCAAGGCCGGCATAGCTGATCGGCAGGAGATTGAGCGCATAGAGCCCGAGCAGCAGGCAGATCGTGCCGATCACGCCTGGCGCGACAGCGCCCGGGCTGGTGAACTCGAAGACGAGGCCATAAACGCCGATCAGCATCAGGATGACGGCGATGTTCGGGTCGGTGATGACGGCGAGAAGCCGGATGAGCCAGCCAGGCTCGAGCGTTTCAACCGGCAGCCCTTTGGTCGCCAGCACCTTTTTTCTACCGGCGATCTCGACCGTCCGGCCGTCGGCCAGCTGAAGCAGTTCGGTCGTGTCGCGGGCGACAAAGTCGATCACATTTTCCTGCAGTGCGGCGCTGGCCGACAGGCTGGCCGCCTCGCGCACCGCCTTTTCACCCCAATCGGCATTGCGCCCGCGTAGTTCGGCCAGGCTGCGGATCAAGGCAACCGCGTCGTTCGTCGCCTTGGCGATCATCGCATTGCCCGCCGGTGGATTCTTCGGGTCCTTGCCGGCTTCCGGGCCATTGTTCTTGTCGTCGCCCGGAAAGGATGGCATCGGCCCGCCCATCTCAATGGGCGTTGCCGCGCCCAGATTGGTGCCGGGCGCCATCGCCGCCACATGGGTTGCGTAGAGGATGTAGGTTCCGGCGCTCGCCGCATGCCCGCCGGCGGGCGCGACATAGCCGATGACGGGAACCGGGGAGGCGAGGATGTCGGCGATGATCTCACGCATGCTGGTGACCAACCCGCCCGGCGTGTTCATCTGCAGGATGAAAACCTCGGCGTTCCGTTCTGCGGCCACCGCCAGCGCTTCCTCGAACTGCATGGCGCTCGCCGGACCGATGGCGCCGTCTATCTCGATGCGCAGCGCAGTGCTCCCCTGGCCGTTTGCTTCTCCTGTTGCTGCGGAAGAAGAAC
The DNA here is from genome assembly GCF_055811575.1 of Mesorhizobium sp. WSM4815. Taxonomy (NCBI): domain Bacteria; kingdom Pseudomonadati; phylum Pseudomonadota; class Alphaproteobacteria; order Hyphomicrobiales; family Phyllobacteriaceae; genus Mesorhizobium; species Mesorhizobium sp. WSM4815. The sequence goes on from NZ_JBVVQS010000064.1 coordinate 12,932, forward strand.
AAACAGCCACAGCGGCTACAAAAGCCGCGGCAATCAGGGCTACACGCGCGAGTTTCACGCTCAAAGCTCCCTATCAGGGATATGGGCTCGATTTTGCCAAAATCCATGCTGCGTCGCGGCGGTGAAGCTGATCCATGGCAACCTTGCGTTGTGCCTAAACCGGTTGGCAGGAAACGGGTGGTTTGTGTGCGCTGCTTCACCCATCTGATGGCAGAAGCCGATGAAGCCAGAGGAGCAGAGCTATGACCATGCACACGGTTCCAGCAGCAGCGGTCCGATCGGCGGAAGCGCGCGTCGCCGGATATGACTGGCAGGCACTGGCCGAGGAGATGAGCTTCTATGGCTGCGCGGTGATGGAAAAGCTGCTGACACCAGAAGAATGCCGGGAGATCGCCGGGCTGTATCCCGACGAAAGCCATTTCCGCAGCCATGTCCACATGGCGCGGCACGGCTTCGGCAAGGGCGAGTACCGCTATTTCCGCTATCCCTTGCCCGAGCTGATCGGCGGCTTGCGCACCGCGCTCTATCCGCGCCTTGCCGCCGTCGCCAACGACTGGAACGAACGCATGGGCGTCGCGCAGCGCTACCCGGACGAACACGCCGCGTTCCTCAAGCAATGCCACGAGCAGGGCCAGACGCGGCCGACGCCGCTCCTGCTGCAATATGGTCCCGGCGACTTCAACTGCCTGCATCAGGATCTCTACGGCGAGCTTGCGTTCCCGCTGCAGGTGGCAATCCTGCTGTCCGAACCGGATAAGGATTTCACCGGCGGCGAGTTCGTGCTGACCGAACAGCGCCCGCGCATGCAGAGCCGCGCCGAGGTGGTGCCGCTGCGCCAGGGCGACGCAGTCGCCTTCGCGGTCCACAATCGTCCGGTCCAGGGCAGCAAAGGCGGCTACCGCGTCAATCTCAGGCACGGCGTCAGCCGGATTCGCTCCGGCCTGCGCCATACGGTGGGCATCATCTTCCACGACGCGAAATAGGGCTGTCCCTGCGCGGAGGCGACCAGCAACTTCGTGCCAAGGGGATCAGTTGTCGGAGTCGGCGCCGCCCCTCATCGCCCTGCCGGGCACTTCTCCCCGTGTGACGGGGAGAAGGGACTGGTCGCACCGTGGCGGATATTCTGCAACGCTGGTGATTGGCGAAACCATCGATGAGAGCGTCCCTCTCCCCGTCACTATACGGGGAGAGGGTGCCGGCAGGCAGGTGAGGGGCAGCGCAAAGCTGAAGCGATTGGCTGCCGAACAATTCTTCAGGCAACCGCGGCAATCGCGGAAAACAAAAATCTCGCCCACAAAGATCTTTGTCATCCAATCGTTAACCAAGGTTCATACGGTGAGCGATGTTGTTTCTCTGACGGCGTTCGTTCGCCGGGCGGATGACTGTCGATATCTGCCAAGACTGAAAAGTAGCTATTTGTTCGCGCGTCGGGGGTCGCCATGATGTTTCCAGCAAGCTTTGCGTCACTACGGCGCAAATCAGCGAAGATCAGCGGCGCCATCACGCTTGCTGTTGGCCTGATGATCGGGGCCGCTGCGCAGGCCGAGCCTATCCGCGGCGCCGGATCGACACTGGCCGCCCCGATCATCGGCAAATGGGCAACGGCCTACGAGAGCGCCCGCGCCGACGGCGGCGACTATGTCTCGCCCGATTGGAAGGTCGACTATGAAATCGTCGGCTCGCTCGCCGGCGTCCTGCGTCTCGATCAGCCGGATATCGACTTTGCCGTGACGGATGCGCCGATCAATGGCGCCGAACTCAAGAAGGCCGGCCGACAGCAGTTTCCGATCGTGATGGGCGCCATCGCCGTCGTCGTCAATCTCGACGGCATCGGCCCGGGAAGCCTTCGCCTGACCGGGCCGCTGCTGGCCGACATCTATCTGGGCAAGATCCAGTCATGGTCCGATCCCGCGATCAAGGCGGTGAATCCGGATGTGACGCTGCCCGATCTCAGGATCAGCGTCGTTCACCGCAAGGATGGCTCCGGCTCGACCTTTGTCTTTACGCAGTATCTGTCGGCGGTCAGCGATGAATGGAAGGCCAAATACGGCGCAAATACACTGATCTCGTGGCCGCTCGGCACTGACGCGGAAGGCACACAGAACCTCATCCAAGCCGTGCACGACACGAAGGGCGCGATCGCCTATGCCGAATCCGGCCAGGCCCAGCGCGCCAGCCTTGCCTACGCGCTGATCCAGAACAGAGCCGGCAAGTTCGTCAAGCCGGAGCCGCAGGGCGTGCAAGCTGCCGCGACATCCATCGACTGGGCGCAAACGACCGACTTCTTCGCCTCGCTGACCGATCGAGACGGCGATGCCGCCTATCCGATCAGCACGGCGGTGTTCGCGGTCGTTCAGGTCTCGGGCCGTTCGGAACATCGCTATCGCCGCGTGCACGACCTTTTCCGGCTCGCCTTCGCCCACGGCGCTGATGACGCCGCCGCACTCGGCTACGTGCCGCTGCCGAAGGCGCTCGTCGCCCGGATCGAGCAATACTGGGCAAGGCAGGAGCCGGTCGGAAACTGAGCGGAAGAGCCAGGCCGCTGCTTCGCGCAGCGCCTGAACTGAAATTCATATCGCGCCGTGATGGCGGCTTGTTGGGGACTGCGTGACATGGACATCGATATCTTCAAGGACATCCTCGTGCCGGTGATCGGCGGGTTGGGCATTTTTATGCTCGGCCTCGACTTCATGGCCAACGGCATCCAGGCGCTGTCGGTCAACCGGATGCGCGCCTTTCTCGCCAAGGCCGCCGGAACGCCGATCAAGGGCGTGCTGGCGGGAACGCTGATCACCGGCGTCATCCAGTCGTCGACGGCGATGAGCGTCATGGTCGTCGGCCTGGTCAATGCCGGCGTCATCGCGCTTCGACCGGCGATCAGCGTGATCATGGGCGCCAATATCGGCACCACGCTCGGCAACGGGCTCATCGCGCTGCCGCTCGGTCCGCTCGGGCTGATCCTGGCCGGCGTGTTCTCGCTGATCTACTGCTTTGCCAAAAGCGAGAAGGTCAAGAACATAGCGCTTGCCGGCATGGGCTTCGCGCTGATCTTCTATGGCCTCAACCTGATGACCGGCGGCCTGCGCCCGTTGCGCAACCTGCCCGAAGTCATGGCCCTGCTGCAAACGCTGACGGCCGACTCCTACCTCAACCTGCTCAAATGCGTGTTCATCGCCGCCGGCGTGACCGCCATGATCCATTCGTCCTCGGCGACGATCGGCATCGTCATGGGCCTTGGCGCCGCCGGCATTCTCGACTGGACGACGGCCGTCGCCTTCTCGCTCGGCTCCGATCTCGGCACCACGATCACCTCGTGGATGGCTTCGCTCAATCTTTCGAAAAACGCCAAGCGCACCGCTTACGCCCACATCTCCTTCAACATCATCGGCGTGTGCATCACCATCCCGCTGTTCTTCGTCTCCATGCAGGTCCTGGAATGGGCGATGCAGTTCTTCGGCGGCGATCCCGCCATTCCGGTGATCGTCGACGGCAAGGAGACCTTTCCCCTGGTGCCGGTCGCGGTCGGTCTTTACTCGACCTTCTTCAACGTCTTCAACACGCTGTTGCTGTTTCCGTTCATCGGGGTGTTCGAGCGGGTTCTGTCGCGTGTCGGTCACACGGATGCCGAGGATACGGAAGATTTCTCGACGCCGCGATTCCTCGACCGCAAGCTGGCCGGCGATTTCGCCAAGGCCGTTCCCGCCGTCCAGCAGGAGACGGCCCGCCATCTGCAAGCCGGCGCCATGTTCCTCGACATCGCCCGCTCGTCGAAGAAGGCGCCGTCGGATCCGGGCGAGCACTACCTCGCAACCGATATCCTCAGCCGCGACATCCGCGCCTACACCGCCGAATTGATGAAGGAAGACCTGCCCTACGACCAACTCGACCTGATCGCCAGCCTGATCGAGGAAGCCGACTTCACCGCCGCCCTGACGGAATCGATGCATCAGGTGGCGCGCCGCGTCAGGCGCGAGAAGTTCAGCGGTCCGGCGCAGGCCATCGTCGACGTCGGGCTGAGCAAGCTCGATGCCTCGCTGCGGCAGATCTTGCCGACTTACGGCATCTCCGACCCGAAGGTGCCGGCCGGCCATGTCAATCTGCCGGAGGTCGAGGAACTGCGTGCCCGCACGCTGGCGCTCGGACCCAATGCCGGCGCCGCCGAACGCGGCACGATCCTGGCGCTGCTCGGGTCGATCGAGCGCGCGGAAATCCTGATCCAGCGCATCGATGCCGAGCGCAAATCGGTCAACCGGCAAAGCGTGCTCGCCCGGGCGTCGGCACGCAAGGAAACCAGGCCGCACGCGATGGGCGATCCCGGCCTCAGCCCGGTCCCGGCCGAGTAGCGGGGCGGGCGTCCCTTTCCCTTCTCCCCTTGTGGGAGAAGGTGGCCTCGCGAAGCGAGGTCGGATGAGGGGTGTTCCAGCTTGGCGCCGACGGCGATCCTTCCAGCACCCCTCAACCGTCTTGGCGCTACGCGCCAATCCACCTTCTCCCACAAGGGGAGAAGGGAGCGCGCTTCGGCGCCTTCGCTCAGCCTTGAAACAGCGCCAGTTCTTCGGCCGTGAGGTGGCGGGCCTTGCCCTTGGCGAGGTCGCCGAGCCGCAAGCGGCCGATCGCCACCCGCACCAGGCGAAGCACCTCGACATCGTGCGCGCCGAGCAGCCGGCGGATGTGGCGGTTGCGGCCCTCGTCGAGGGTGACTTCCAGCCAGGCGGTGCTGGCGCCGCTGCGCAGGATGTCGATCGACCGCGCCGTCAAATCTTCGCCATCGACCGTGGCGCCGGCGCGCAACCGCGCCAGCAGGGCCGCGTCGGGCAGGGCGCCGATCTGCACATGATAGATCTTGGCGATGTGCGAAGCGGGGTCGAGCAGGCGCTGGGCGAAGCGGGTGTCGTTGGTCATCAAGAGCAGGCCTTCGCTGGCCTTGTCGAGACGGCCGACCGGCGACACGAAGGGCAGGTCGAGTTCTGCCAGGCAGTCGTAGACGGTGCCGCGGTCCTGCGGGTCGTCGCGGGTGGTGACCAGGCCGCGCGGCTTGTTGATCATCAGATAGACCTTGCGCGAGGCGACGACGCGGCTGCCGTCGACCTCGATGCGGTCGCGGCCGGGATCGACGCGCAACGAGCCGTTGCGCACGATTTTGCCGGCGACCCGGACGCGCCCTTCGGCGACCAGAATTTCCGCCTGCTTGCGCGAGCACAGCCCAAGTTTTGACAGGGCACGACAAAGGCTGACGCTGGGGGAACTGACGCCTGGGTTGGGCCGGCCGGCGTTCGGCCGTGGCGCCATGGTTTTGCGTGATCGTTCCGGCAAGTCAGGTCTTTCCCACCAGCCCATCTCCGACCCTGGCAAGCGTTTCCATGCCCTAACAGAAAGCCACCCGTGTGGGTATCCTCGTATACGAGTATCCGAAAGTGTGAGCTAGGGCGCCTTCGTTGCGACCCGAGCGCCTCGGACATTCTGGCAAGGTCAGCGGGACAGAGGGGCGCCGAAGAGCGCCAACATCGCGAGCCTCGCACGCCCGCTTCCGACGTGGTGCGCCTGGCTGATCGCCCGGGGGCGCCACGATCGTCAGTTTGCCCTGGGCTCGTCCTCGACAACGAAAGATGCGGCAATCAGGTCGTCGGCATCGATCCGCAGGGAGCCTTCACCTGCTCCCATGACAGCGGCTACCTTCTGAAAAATTTTCATCTCGTGCTCGGTAATCCGGGCGCTCCGCATCCTGGCTTTGAGATCAGCGATGCGCAGCCCCAATGTGTGGGACGTTCCAATTTCACGGTTCGACATGACAACATGCTCCTCCCCGACCTATGCTTTTTGCCTCCCCGCCGGTATTCGCCCGTCGCCTATCATGTTTGCCAAAAATAAGGCATCGCGAATACAGCGCCCCGAACGCTGGTGCGAGGGGAAGGTTCCGGCGCAACATGGTCACGAAATAATACGGGCCGCCGCCGCCGGCGGGTTACCCGCAGGAGGTGGCTGGCCGTCGTTCTTCGGATGTGACGGACTCGCCGGCAAGGTGAGTTCAAAAGAAGATTTGACTGGATCCTCCCGGGGAGGATACAAAACAGGCATGTCCGAAGGCATCCATCGTTCGCATCCGGCTATCGTGAAGCGTCTGAAGCGCGCGCAAGGCCATCTTGCGGCGGTGCTGTCGATGTTCGAGGCGCATCGTCCTTGCGTTGACCTGGCGCAGCAGCTCCACGCCGTGGAGAGCGCCATCAGCAGTGCAAAGCGCGAACTGATCCACGATCATATCGAGCATTGCCTGACGGACACCGCGGAAGCCGGCGGCAACTCGCTGGCGGAACTCAAGCAACTGGCGAAATATTTGTGAAATGCCTGTGCTCGGCGCGCGCATCCTTGACTGGTTCGGGTTCGGGCCGCGCGATCACGCCGCGCATGGTCATGGCCATCACGATCATGTGAGCGGGTCGCATAGCCACGGGGTCATCGATGCGACCATTGCCACGACCGACCGCGGCATATGGGCGATAAAATGGTCGTTCGTCATCCTGGCAATCACCGCGGCGATGCAGATGGTCGTGGTCGCGCTGTCGGGCAGCGTGGCGCTGCTGGCCGACACGGTCCACAACATCGGTGACGCCACCACCGCCATTCCGCTGTGGATCGCCTTCCTGCTGGCCCGGCGCAAGCCGTCGCCGACCTTCACCTACGGCCTGGGCCGGGTCGAGGACCTGGCCGGGATGATCATCGTCGGGATCATCCTGTTCAGCGCCATCGTCGCCGGTTACCAGTCCATCGACCGTTTGATCAATCCACGCGTGGTGACGCATCTGGGCTGGCTGGCGGCGGCGGGCATTGTCGGCTTTCTCGGCAATGAGGCCGTCGCGGTGTTCCGCATCCGCGTCGGCCGCGAAATCAACAGCGCCGCACTGATTGCCGACGGCTACCACGCCCGCACCGACGGCCTGACCAGCCTTGCCGTGGTCCTCGGAGCGTTCGGCGTCTGGCTCGGTTTTGCGCTGGCCGACCCGATCGTCGGCCTGCTCATCACGCTTGCGATCTTCGGCATCGTCTGGCAGTCGGCGCGCTCGGTGCTGACCCGCATGCTCGACGGTATAGATCCTGACGTCATCGGCGACATCGACCATGCCGCCGCGCATGTGCCGGCAGCGCGCATTGTCGATGCCAGGGCGCGGTGGATCGGTCACAGGCTGCACGCCGACATTGCCATCGCCGTCGAAGAAAGCCTGCCGGTCAGCGAAGCGCAAAAGATCACCGCAGCGCTGGAACACGAGTTGTTCGAGCACATGCCGGCGCTTGCGGCGGCGAATATAAGATTGGCGAACGCGGATGCCGATCACCGCCATGGACATGGCCACGGCGAGCACGACGGCCAGTAACGGTCGCTCCGACCGGCTCGCTTCTGTTATCCTCAGCTGATGTTCCAAATTCTTGTTGAGTTGCAACGAACGATCTATCTGGCGGTCGGCGAGCAGATCAAACTGCTCTCGGCGGGAGGCGACTGGCTGGCGTTCATGGGTTTCCTGCCGATGGGCGTCGTCTTCGGGGCTGCGCAACGGCCTCTCAATGCCGCTTCCGGGGATGAGGCAGAGTAGTATTGAGAAAGCCACGCGGCGGAAATACTGCGCGCAGGTTTGAGGATTCCGCAGCCACGGCGCATCAGGTGAACGGCACCCAAGGCGCGACGTGACGCCTCCAAGCTCTGTGCCGTTCGCCGGTATCCTGCGGACGACGCAAGCACTTGTCCAACCGTTGCAGAACTCCAGTTCGCCATTGGCGGGATCTGCTGCGCGAAAGGTGTTGAGACCGCCGCGTCTTAGTCCATTATCCCCGGGTCCATTATCTCTGGCTCGCGCAACGCGTGACCCGAGCGCCAAGCGTGGCCGGAAACCGGATTGGGAAGATGCCTCAGGCGCCACTTATCGCAACCCTTGTCGCCGGCCTCGGACTCGCCTTCATCCTCGGCACGTTGGCGAACCGACTTCGCCTGTCGCCGCTGGTCGGCTACCTCGTGGCTGGGGTCTTGATTGGCCCGTTCACGCCCGGCTTCGTTGCCGACCAGGCGCTGGCGCGCCAACTCGCCGAGGTCGGCGTGATCCTGCTGATGTTTGGCATAGGGCTGCATTTTTCGCTGAACGATCTGCTGTCGGTAAGAAAGATCGCGCTTCCCGGCGCTGTCGGTCAAATGGCTCTGGTGACCATGCTCGGGCTCCTCGTGACGCAGGCGATCGGCTGGCCGATCGGAGCCGGAGTGGTGTTTGGGCTGGCCCTGTCGGTTGCAAGCACAGTCGTGGTCCTACGGGCGCTGCAGGAAATGCGGCAGCTCGAAACCGATGGCGGACGCATCGCAGTCGGCTGGCTGGTCGTAGAGGACCTCGCCATGATCCTCGCGCTCGTGCTGTTGCCGGCCTTCGCAGGCGTGCTCGGTGGCAATTTCAACGGGGCAAACCTTGACGGCAATGACCTGTTCAAATTGTTTGAGCCGCAGACCATCTGGAGCGCGCTCGGGCTGACGCTGGGCAAATTGGCGGCTTTCTTCGCGATCATGGTTGTCGTCGGGCGACGTGTCATTCCGCCGATCCTTCACTACGTTGCTCACACCGGTTCGCGAGAGCTTTTCCGTTTGGCCGTGCTGGCGATCGCCCTTGGTGTCGCCTTCGGGGCAGCCGAGCTGTTCGGCGTCTCGTTTGCTCTTGGCGCGTTTTTCGCAGGGATGATCCTTGCCGAATCCCAGTTGAGCCAAAGGGCCGCTCAGGAAACGCTGCCGCTGCGCGACGCATTTGCCGTGCTTTTCTTCGTCTCCGTCGGCATGCTGTTCAACCCGATGATCCTGGTCGAGCAGCCACTGCTCGTCGGCGTGACATTTTTGATCATCGTCATCGGCAATGCCACGGCCGCATCGGCCATCGCATTGATGTTCGGCTATCCGTCCCACGTGGCCCTGACACTCGGCCTGAGCCTGGCGCAAATCGGCGAGTTCTCCTTCATCCTGGCGGGACTGGGTGTCGACCTCGCGCTTCTTCCAGAGGCGGGACGTGACCTGGTGCTTGCCGGAGCCATCCTTTCGATCCTCGTCAACCCGCTGCTGTTTGCGGCGTTGGATCGGCTGACGCCGTGGCTGAAAGCACGAGAGCGAACCATTGCCACGCAAGAAGGCAAAGCCGAACCGCCCGAACTCGCAGCTACCAGCCTGACAGACCACGCGGTGCTTGTCGGCCATGGACGGGTCGGAAGCCTGGTCGCGGAGACGTTGCAAAAGGCAAGGCAGCCGTACCTGGTGATCGAGGAACGGCAAGTGATAGTAGAACAGCTGCGCGCCCGCGGCGTTGATGTCATTGCGGGAAATGCCGCCCAGCCGGGCCTGCTTGAGGCGGCCAACGTTGCCTCAGCCCGGTGGTTGATCAGCGCCATTCCCAATCCGTTCGAGAGCGGCAATCTCATCGAGCAAGCCCATGCCATCAATCCAAAGCTCGAGATCATCGCCCGTGCGCATTCCGATGCCGAAGTGGAATACCTGAAGAAGTTCGGCGCCGACCTGATCATCATGGGTGAGCGGGAGATCGCGCGCGGCATCTCGGATCACATTCTGAGCCGGATCGATGCCCCAGCCGCCCCGGTCGCCGACCAGAGCCAAAACGCGCGCCAGGTCGACCCAAAGCCGATGGCCGGGTGATGGCGGCAGGCGCGCGAACAGCATCTCCAGCTTCTTCCGCTGATAGCGTGAGGTCTGGCAGGCGTCGGTCTTTGAAGCAACGCCGGGTTCCGGCACCTGCAATCACGGCCGGCCGACCTATATCCAACTGAAGCTTGCCGATATCGAGCGGCTGTGTCGACGGGCGGTAGCGCCGAAAACGTCGTTTGCAACGCAATAGTTTGTTTGTTCGCATCACTTTCAGGGAGATAGGAGCCATGATTTCCGGCGCACACATGATCATCTACAGCACGGATGCCGAGGCAGACCGCGCATTTTTTCGCAATGTTCTACGGTTTCCAGCAGTCGATGCTGGCGAAGGCTGGTTGATCTTCGCATTGCCGCCGGCCGAGATTGCCGTTCACCCGGCCGCCGAAGTCGACAGCCACGAAGTCTATCTCATGTGCGAAGACATCAATGCTGCGATCCAAGAGCTGAAATCGCACGATGTTGAATGCACTTCGGTCACCGATGAAGGCTGGGGCCTGCTCACGCATGTCTCGCTTCCCAGTGGCGGCTCGCTTGGCCTTTACCAGCCGAGGCATGCTTTGGCGCACAAAGCCGGGGCTGCTTAAGTGCCCGCTCTCCGGTTGCACCCGCTCATTGGCTGCCGATCACCATGCGGTTGCCCTCGCTGTCGCGAAATTCCGCCACCGTGCGGCCAGGCTGCCAGGGCGCCTCCTGCGGTTCGGTGATGATCTCGACGCCGCCCGCCTTCAACGCCGTGATCGTGGCCTCGACATCGTCGTCGACCAGCACCAGCATCGGCTCCGCGCCTGGCGTGTCGTCGGCGCGTCTCACGAAATGCAGGTTCGTCACGGCGCCGGGAAATTTCAGCTCGATCCAGCGCCAGCCGCTGTCGCCCATCTTCTCGTCGGCCGCGACCTTGCAGGCGAAATGCCTGGTGTAGAACGCCTTGGCGCGGTCCTGGTCGAATACCGGCAGTTCGGCAAACTGGATGTGCATGGTCGTCGCTCCTGCTCCTCGATGGCTGCTGCCTAGCCGTCCGCAGGTGGAAGTCGATCCGGGCGGCCGAAAAAATTATAGCGTGCGAGAATCTTTTCGGGAACGCGAAACGTCTTCTGCTCAGACCAACCATTCAGGAGACGAACCATGGGCTACAAACTCATTCGCTACAGCGTGAAAGACACCGGGCTGGAAGAGAACCGCGCGCTGGTGGCAAAAGTGTTCGAGACGCTGGATGAAACGGCGCCGCAGAGCGTGCGCTATCTCGTGCTCGAACTCGACGACGGCGAGTTCGTCCATGTCGTCGGCGAAGGAAATGACACATCCGCGCTGACCGGGCTTGCGGCCTTCGAGGCGTTCACGCAAAACCATGCGGAACGGCGCTCGACGCCGGTCAAGCGGTCGCCTGCCAAAATTATCGGCAACTACCGTGTGCTTGAGGAGAGCAAGGCCGGATAGAATGGACGCCATGATCCAATCGAAATTCGATCGGCCTGCGCTGGAGTCGATGCTCTCCGGGTTGCGCCCAAAACTGCACCGCTACTGCGCCCGCATGGCCGGCTCGGTGATCGACGGCGAAGACATCGTGCAGGAGACGCTGATCAAGGCGCTGCAGGCGGTCGACGGCAGCATGACGGTCGACCGGCCTGAGCAATGGCTGTTTCGCATCGCCCATAATGCCGCGCAGGACCATCTGCGCCGGCGCCATCGGGAAAGGTCGCGCATGACCGAGACCGACATGACCACGATCGAGGATCCTTCCGGCAGCGCCGACTCAAGGCTCGCCGCGGCGGCCGGCCTGCGCAGCTTCATGCAGCTTTCGGTGGCGCAGCGCGGCGCCGTGATCCTGGTCGACGTGCTCGGCCTGTCGCTGCATGAGACCTGCGAGGTGACCGGCGCGACGCTGGCCGCCACCAAGGCGGCGCTGCATCGCGGGCGGGCGCAGTTGCGCCTGCTGGCAGCCGAGCCCGAACAGGCTGCCGCGCCACGGCTCGACGCCGATGACGAGCGACGGCTGCGCCGCTATGTCGATCTGTTCAACGCGCGCGACTTCGACGCGGTCAGGGCGCTGATCGCCGAGGATGTCCAGCTCGAATTGGTCAGCCGGCTCCGCATGCGCGGCAAGGCTGAAGTGTCGACCTATTTCGGCAATTACGAGCGCATCAGCGACTGGGCGCTGTCGCTGAGTTTTGTCGACGGCCGGCCGGCGATCCTGATCCGCAACCCGCAGGAGGCGGACGGCGCGGTGCGCGGCTTCATGCTGGTCGAATGGCGGGACGAGCGGGTCGTCCAGATCCGCGATTTTCGTTATGCGCCCTGGTGCCTGATCGATGCCGAGATCAGCACGATGGAGGGGTAGGGGGAGGGTCGGCCTCCGGCCGCCCGCTATCCGCGCCGGCCGTCGCGCCAGCCAGCCGGCGAGACGCCCGCGAGTTTCTTGAAGCTCCTGCTGAAGGCCGCTTCGGACTCGTAGCCGACATCACGCCCGACTGCCGAGACTTTGGCCAGCCCATCAGTGAGCAGTCGTGCGGCCAGTTGCACGCGCCATCGCGTGAGATACTGCATCGGCGGGCAGCCGACGAGACGCGTGAAGCGGGCCGCGAGGACGGACCGCGAGACGCCGGTTTCGCGTGCGAGTTCTTCAATTGTCCAGCCACGCGCCGGATTCTCGTGGACAAGCGCAACAGCCCGGCCGACGGCGGGGTCGCGCAAGCCGGCCAGCCAGCCGGTCTGCTCCGGCGGCAGTGCCTCAAGATAGCGGCGAACGACCTCAACGAACATCAGCTCGCTGAGGCGCAGGCGGATGCATTCAGCGCCTGGCCGTTGAACGGACACCTCTGCCAGCGTTAGCTCGATCAGCCGGTCGAGCAGATCGCTCGGTGCGCCGGCCGCGCGCCGGATGCGTATCAGCGGAGGCAGGGCCCCGAGCAGAGGATTGAACGGCCGTGCATCGCAGCCAAGGAAACCGCAGACATATCTGGTCAGGAGGAGGCCGTCGCCACCTTCGTTGATCACGAAGGGCAGTTGTCCGGCCGCCATGGCGCGAAAGAAATCGAGCGAATCTTCCGGGCTCAAACCTGATCGCACTCCGGGCGCACTGCACATCGCGTACGAATCCTCATGCGGGATCACAAGTATGTCGCCTTCGGCAAACTCTATCGGCGGATCGTCACCGATGCTGACCGAGCCCGATCCTTGGGTGATGATGTGGTAGGAAATCACATGTTGGGCGCGCGGCAGGATAAGATGGGCAAATGAACCCGCCCGCGGCACTTCCACGCTCCAGGGCGAAGAGGCATCGACCCAGAAGAAAAGCGCGCCGGTGAGCTTTACCACGCGCAGCACATCCGAAAGCACATCCTTGTCCGGCGCGGCCGAAGGTGCGGCATCGGCAACGACCTCTTCCGGTGGCCGCCCAGGCGATCGCGCCAGAACGGACGCTGCAGCAAGCGATTGAGACGCTGGGTCATGGAGCGTGCCCATGGCCAAGTCTACTATGCGCCGAACAGTATATCCACCGCGCATCCCGTGGAGTCCATGCGATCAACGGAGGTTGGCTATGTCTACCTATTGCTTCTTCGACGTGCGTGAAATCACCGACCAGGCCAAGGTCGAGCAGTATCTGGCAGGGGTCTTTGCAACGGTTGAACAGTATGGAGGGCGCTATCTGGTGCTGGGCGGGAAATCCGACCTTGTCGAAGGAGACTGGCAGCCGGTCTATCCGGTCATCGTCGAATTTTCCGACGGCGAGCATGCCCGGCGCTGGTATTCATCGCCCGAATACGAGCCGCTGAAGGCGCTACGCGTCGCCGGAACCCGATCCAACGCAGTGTTCCTTGAAGGTGCAACGCCGGGATCGGAGCAAGCGGCGGCCCAGACCCGCCGGGGCAAGACATCGAAAACTCCGGCTGAAATCTACGACTCACTGTTCGTTCCAGCGCTGTTCCGACAATGGGGGCCTATCGTCGCCGCCGAGGCTCGAATAGGGAGGGGCGACTGCGTGATCGACATTGCCTGCGGTACGGGTGTGCTGGCGCTCGCGGCCCTCGACCGCGTTGGCGCGGAGGGCAAGGTGGTCGGGCTTGATCCCAATCACGATATGCTTTGCGTTGCCCGCCGCAAAAGCACTCGCATCGATTGGCGAGAAGGGCGCGCCGAGCAGATCCCTTTCCCGGATGAAAGCTTCGACGCCGCGGTCAGCCAGTTCGGCCTGATGTTCTTCGACGATCGAGCAGCCGGACTGCGGGAAATGATGCGCGTGCTTAAGTCCGGCGGCCGGCTCGCCGTCGCGGTCTGTGGACCGCTCGACCAGTCGCCCGGCTATGCCGCAGTGGCGGATATGCTTGAACGGCTGTTTGGAGCCGACGTTGCGAACGCGTTCCGCGCGCCGTTCGTACTCGGCGATGCGGAGTTACTGCGCTCGCTCTGCGCGAAGGCAGGCATAGAGCGTGCCGAGGTGAAGCGGCACCGCGGAACGGTCCGTTTTGCCTCGATCGAGTCGCTGATCTCGACTGAAAGAGCCTGCATCTGGACGTTGGGCGGGCTTTTGGACAACGAGCAGTTCAAGCGGCTCCTGGAGGAGGCCGAGCGGGCACTTATGCCTTACGTGACAGCAGCCGGCGCCGTCGCTTTCGACATGCCGGCGCTCGTCATCACGGCATCCAAGGACTGACGCTGGCGACCAGTCTGCGATCAGGCGCTGCCTGCTTCACCTTCCCGCGTGCAGCAAAGTCTATCAAACGACACGCACGCGGCGCGTCACCTGGCCATTGCTTTCCCAGTATGTGTGTTTCTTGGCAATCAAGGGATCGTCCATTGCCGGTTGAACCTGTCCCGTGGTGCTGACCGCGCGCGAGGTCACCGTGTGTTCTCCAGGCGACGGATTTGGCCAATCCAGGGACCAGATCTTCCAGGCGTGCTCGGCCTCCTCGCTGCGGTCGATGGTCGCCGGTGCCCATGGCGCTTGATCGATTTGCACTTCGACCCGATCGATCGGTGCCCCCCAGGCTGCCCCAATGATGCGGTAGTCCGAGTCCTTGCGGGTGACCTTCGCGGGCGCGGACTTGATCAGCGCTCGCCCGACTGAGTCCTCGGTCCACACGGTCTCGCCATTGCGCTCTTCCTCCCGGATGGTGACATAGTCACGCGCCATCAGAAGGCTCATGAAGCGGGTGTCACGCACCTCGATGCGCTCCAGCCACTTGACGTTGGCGATGCCGTACCAGCCCGGAGCAATCAGCCGCAGCGGAAAACCATTCGCCGCCGGCAAGGCGGCTCCGTTCATTTCATAGCAGAGCAAATTGTCTGGGTTGGTCGCTTCGGCAAGCGACATGCTGCGCGCGAAGTTCTGCTGCATCTTGACGTCGCGTATGGCGACCTCGCCTGTGTCAGTGCCGAAAAAGACCACCTCGATGCCATTTTCCAGGACGCCGGCTTCCTCGAGGATCGGGGCGAGCGGCGTCCCTGCCCAGCGGGCATTGCCGATGCCGCCGGTGAAAAACGGAAAACCGTGGTTGCCCGAGCATTCCACTGTGAAAACGACCTCCTGGCGCGGCCGCGCCTTGATGTCGGCGAGAGTCAGTTTCAAGGGCTTCTTGACCAGGCCGCCGATCTCCATCGACCATGTCTTCTCGTCGATCGTTGGTCGATTGAAATGCGAGATGCTGAAGAACTTGTCGTTCGGCGTTATCCAGCTATCCAGATCCTCCCAGACAAGCTGCTTCTGGATGCCGACCGGATCGGGATTTTCGGTCGGCTGGTCCAGCCACCGAACAACCTCCTCGCTCGGCCGTGTTGGAAAAGCGTAAGCCCGACGCGAGGTATAGAGAGCAGCAATTGCGGCGAGGGCAGCACTTCCCTGAACAAGAAGTTCTCTGCGTTGAAGATCAGGCATGTTGTTTCCTCCCAGTTGATCCGGAAACAGGCTGCAGGTGCCTTAGGCCGCAGCCTGAACACGGATAGGCGCAATGAACGTTTGCCCCACCCGGAGATTATCCGGACAGGTCAACAATCAGCGGCGCATCTCAAACATGTGAAGCCTTGGACGAAACTCTCGCTTGGGTTCGCCCTTTTGAGGGTGCGCCTTTGAGAGGGAAGAGTCCAGGTGTATGATGATGGTCTAATATTTCGAGATCAGGGAGGACAGTATGACGTCTTGGGAAATCAAGGGACGCGAACTTGTCAATTGCACCTGCGAATATGGCTGCAACTGTCAATTCAATGCGCTGCCCGACAAGGGCCATTGCCATGCCGTGGCCGGCATCCAGATCGATGAAGGTCATCATGGCGAGACCGTTCTCGACGGCCTGCGCATCGCCGCGATCTTCAAATGGCCCAGGGCGATCCACGAGGGCAACGGCGAAGCCATCGCTTTCGTCGACGAGAAGGCAACCGAGCGGCAGCGTAACGCGCTGCTGCGCATCATGACCGGCCAGGACACCGACCCGTTCGCGACGATGTTCGCCGTCTACGCCTCGACCGTGACAAAAATGAACGAGCCGGTCTTCACCAGGATCGATCTCGACCTCGATGTCGACGGCCGCAGGGGCCGCATCTTCGTCAAGGACTACATCGAAACGGTCGGCGAACCGATCCGCAACAAGGTGACGGGCGCGGACTCGCGCGCCCAGATCGTGTTGCCGAACGGCTTCGAATATGCGGTCGCCGAGATCGGCAGCGCTTCGAGCACAACCAGCGGGCCGGTTCAGGTGACCACCAAGGACAGTTACGGCCAGTTCGCGCGGCTGCATCTCAACAATCACGGGGTGGTGCGGGCCTGACGCGGCGCATGAACGGCGGGTCGCCACTGGAACGGCTGCTCAGACGCGACCGCGTCATCACGATTGCGGGCGTGGTGGCGCTGTGCCTGCTGGCCTGGCTTTACATCGCCGCCGGCGCAGGGATCGGCATGAATGCGTGGGAGATGTCGAGGCTCGCGTTATTCCCCCACCTGCAAACTCCGAACATGACATCCGATATGACCTCTGACATGCCCGGCATGGACATGTCTGGCATGGATATGTCCGGCATGGACATGAGTGCGATGAACATGTCTGGCACGGATAGGGGCGCGATGGACATTGCGGGGGAACCGCGGGTCTGGGGGGGCGCGAACTGGGCGCTGATGATCGCCATGTGGTGGGTCATGATGATCGCCATGATGTCGCCGAGTGCGGCGCCGACCATCCTGCTCTATGCGCGCGTGCATCGCCATGCGCTGGCACAGGGTCAGATCCAGGACAAGCTCGCGCCGACCGGCGTGTTCATGGCAGGCTACCTCCTGGTCTGGCTGGGGTTCTCCGTCGCCGCAACCGCATTGCATTGGCTGCTCGAACGCGAAGCCTTCGTTTCCGCGACGATGATGAGTTCGCAGAGCCGCTGGCTTTCAGCCATCGTCCTGATCGGCGCGGGGATCTATCAGCTCTCGCCCTTCAAGAACGCCTGCCTGTCGCATTGCCGGGCACCGACGGCGTTCCTTGCCCGCCACTGGAGTCCCCACGCCCTTGGCGCGCTGCGTCTGGGCGCATTGCACGGAGCGTTTTGTGTCGGATGCTGCTGGATGCTGATGGCGCTGTTGTTCGTGGGTGGCATCATGAACCTGGTGTGGATTGCCGCGCTCGTCATTCTGGTGCTGGTTGAAAAGGCGTTTCCTGCCGGCCAGTGGGTTGGCCGGGCAGCTGGCATCGCCCTGATCGCCTGGGGCAGCGCAACGCTTTTGGTCTGACGACCAGGGCCGCCTCCGTTGGCATTCAAAGGCGTCGAGGAACTTTGAATCCTCGCTTCCGTTTACCGAATATCGTGGATGGGAGGTTCAGCCGATGAATGTCAGCCAGGAAAGGACTGTATCGCTCTGGGCGGCGTCCGAAGTCGCGCCCGATGCGGTGCCGCTCGGGCAAAGCGAACAGGTCGATGTCGTGGTCGTCGGGTCTGGGATTGCCGGACTGTCGGTCGCCTACGAACTGGCCGCCGCCGGCCAGAAGGTGACTGTCCTCGATCGCGGCCGGATCGGAAGCGGCATGACGGCTCGCACCACTGCGCACCTGTCATCTGTCTGCGACGACTATTTTTCGGAGCTGACCAAATTGCGCGGCGAGGATCTGGCGCGGATTTTCTACGAAAGCCAATCGGCCGCTATCGACCGTATTCAATCCATCCAGGAGGCGGAGCGTATCGCGTGCGATTTCCGGCGCCTCGACGGCTTTCTCTTCCCGGCTTCCAGCAGCCAGGAATCCGATATCACGCGCGAACTGGACACCGCTCTGAAAATCGGTGTCGAGGTCGAGAAGACCAGGGGCGTGCCGTTTGCAGGCTTTTCGGATGCGCAGGCCCTTCGATACGCCAATCAGGCGACCTTTCACCCGCTCAAATATCTCCGCGGGCTGGCCGCAGGCATCCGCGCGCGCGGCGGTGTGCTCTATGCCGATACCATCGTCGAAAAGGTCGAGGAGACTGATGGCGGCGTGCGTGTAACCACGGTTTCGGGCTTAAGCGTGTCTGCCAGATCGGCGGTTGTCGCCACCAACTCGCCGATCAACGATCGGGTCGCGCTTCACACCAAGCAAGCGCCCTATCGAACCTACGCGATGTCGTTCGAGATCGCGCGCGATACCATACCGGATGCGCTGTATTGGGATACTGAAGACCCTTATCACTACGTTCGGCTTCAGCCTGGCGACGGTCGGACCGACTTCCTGATCGTCGGAGGTGAAGACCACAAGACAGGACAGGCCGATGATGCCGGTGACCGTTTCGCGGCCCTGACGGCCTGGACCAAAAGGCTGGTGCCCGATGTCGGCGTGGAAATCAACCGGTGGTCCGGGCAGGTGATGGAGACCGTCGATTATGCGGGGTTCATCGGCCGCAATCCTGGCGACAGCCGCGTCTTTGTGGCGACCGGGGATTCCGGCCAGGGCATTACCCATGGCGTTGTCGCCGGCCTGTTGATTTCAGACCTGATTCTGAAGGAGGAAAGTCCCTGGCGCGAACTCTACGAGCCGTCGCGCAAGACGGCAGGCGCGATCGGCGATTACCTGTCGGAGAATGCGACGGCGATCAAGAGTTTTGCCGAATATATCGCGCCTGGCGAGATCGATTCCGTCGATAAGCTGCGACCGGGAGAAGGTGCCATCGTCCGCGAAGGGCTCAGCAAGATCGCCGCATTTCGCGATGACGACGGCACGCTCTACAAGCGCTCGGCCGCATGCACGCATATCGGCTGCCACGTCCACTGGAACTCGCTCGAGCGCTGCTGGGACTGCCCCTGCCACGGTTCGCATTTTGCAATCGATGGCACGGCTTTGAACGGACCGGCGGTGGCGCCGCTGGGAGGGCAGTAGGGCAGTAGGGCAGTAGGGCAGTAGGGCAGTAGGGCAGTAGGGCAGTAGGGCAGTAGGGCAGTAGGGC
>NZ_JBVVQS010000065.1:0-33013 GCF_055811575.1 Mesorhizobium sp. WSM4815
GCGGCAGCGGCGGCGATGGCGGCGATGGTGGCAGCGGCGGCAGCGGCGGCGATGGCGGCAGCGGCGGCGATGGCGGCGGTGGCAGCGGTGGCAGCGGCGGCGATGGCGGCAGCGGCGGCGGCAGTGGCAGCGGCGGCGGCGGCGGTGGCAGCGGCGGCAGCGGCGGTGGCGGCGGCAGCGGCGGCTAACGACCCCACCAGATATTCGCTCGATAATCGCGAAGGTGAGCGTCTAAAGGCGCTCACCTTCCGTTTGGGATACTGAACTGGAGGGCCGGCGCGAGGCTGACTATCGGCCGCGAAGCTATCTTCACTCCTCCGCGCCGGGCTTCGTCGCAGACCGGCCCTTCAATTGTAGCGACAAACCAGGATCTTCACGGCTCTCTACGCTCATTTGGAGCCCGGCCCTACAGCCGAGGCCGTTGCCACCGCATAGACCCTGCCATTACAGTCGACGGTTGAAGAGCAGCCCAAAACTCGATCAATCTCGGCGAAACCATGTCCGCCCACCGGATTCGAACCTCCAAACGCCTCATGCCGAAGACGAGCTTTCATCGCGCCGAACGGTCTCCCGAACGACGGACGGACGTGTCGCTGCCGGAGGAGATGGCAAGGATCCGAGACTTGGCGGAAGCCTGGATAATCCGCAATATTGGAAAAAGGGGCCTGTTTACCTACAGTATTAATCCGTATACGGGCGAGAAATCTGAAAAAAACAATGAACTAAGACAGCTTATGTCATCGCGCACGTTGGCGGAAATGAGCGTAGGAAATCTCTCGCTTCGCCCTGTTCATCGCCGGAATTTGTCGTTCATCATGAATACGTGGTATAGGGAGGAGGGTGGCATCGGTTATATTGAATATGATGGCAAGTCAAAGCTCGGGGCAAATGCGATGCTGCTTCGCACATTCGCGGCAAGCCCTCATTTTGGACAGTTCCAGCCAAAGGCTAGTGCAGCCGCGGAGGGCATCCTTGCGCTCCAGAATGCAGACGGCTCCTTTCGCCCTTGGCTAAAGGAGCCGAATTATTCCTTCGACGCAAAATACCTCTTAACATTTTACTCAGGGGAAGCACTGGTAGCTTTGCTGGAATATTATTTCCGGACTGGATTAACCCGTTATTTTGACGAAGCGGCGCGCAGTGCAGAATTCTATTTAGATGAATATGTCCGCAATATCGCAGATAATTATTACCCGGCATACGTGCCTTGGCACACCATCGCTTATCGGCATCTATATGAACTGACGAAAGCCGATAAATTCGCCGAGGCGGTGTTTACTCTGAACGACAAATTGCTTGAACTTCAGGACCGGTCGTACAGGATTGGACGATTCTTCAATCCAGCAACCCCTCAGTACGGCCTTCCGCACGCGTCCTCGGACGGAGTTTATACCGAGGGGCTGGCTTATGCATTCGAGATGGCGCAGCGGACAGGGGATGAGGTGAGGGCAGGGCGATACCTTGACGCTATTATGCTCTCGTTGAAAAACATCGCATCCTTGCAGTATAGAGAAAAACTGGATGAATCTTCTCTTCCTTTTTATGCGTACCGAGGAGCCATCAGGACCAATGCAGAGAAAAATAGGTGGGCTCGCATAGACAATGCCCAGCATACGATAGACGCTATCCAGGCCTTGGAGAATTTTCTCGGAAGCAAGCAGGCTTCTACATTCGAGCTGGGGCTTTGACTCCCGTCAAAGGACAGCCGGGAGCCCCGAACTGCTCCTGCGTTTCTTCACCGGGCAGTGGGGCCAGCATCCCAGTCTGGATCTGTACCATTTCGACCTTCAACGCCACCCAAAATATTGCCCGTGGTTCTGCTTGACCGGCTCAAGCCATGATGCAAGCATGGAAAAGCGTTTTGAACACATCAGGCTCATAAATGCCGACGTTGGAATACCTGTTGACCCCATCGCCGGAAGAGCTGGCGCAAACCCATGTGCTGTTTTTGGCGCGTCATGCCCTCGACTCCAGCCCGGAGCGCAGGGCCAAGTACGGCTACCACGTCGTCTACCATGCCATCATGCTCGAAACGCTGCGCGGGCTGGGTTTCAGGGTCACGCCGGCGAGCGAGCACGAGGTGCTGTTCGGGCCTCTCGACTTCGATTTCCTCTATGCCATTCACTCGCATGCGATATTCGATGGTCACGAGCTCCTGGCGCCGGCAATCGCGGCCTATCGTGGCGTCCCGTGTCTCGGCGCATCGGCGTCAAGCCGGGCGGTCTCGGAAGACAAGGTATTGGCCAAGCAACTGGCTGCTTCGCTGGGGCTCGATGTCGCCAAGCACAGGATCATGCAGCCCGGTGAGGTCAGCAATGACAAGTTCAGCCTGCCCGGTTCGTGGATTGTCAAGCCGCGAGGGGGTATCGCTTCCGACGCAATTGTAAAGGTCGAGAATGAAGCGGATTGGCGGGATGCGCTGACAACCATCTCGGATCCGCGTCACGGCGGCCGTGAATTCATTGCAGAAGAGTTTGTGCCGGGCCTCAATCTGACGGTTCCAATTGTCGAGGGCTTCCCCCCGGGTTCATTGGCGGTCTTCGAGGAGAGCGGCCGCCCTGGCGACAATGTTCTGACCAATGAAGCAAAGCGAGGGCTCAACAGTTCCTACAAGTCCGCTCCTTACGACGGACCGGGAGCTGAAGAGGTTTCGGAGGCAACCGCACGAATGGTGGCCGAGATGTCGCCATTCGATTATGCCCGCTTCGACTTCCGTTATGATCCCGACACGCGGCGGACCGTTTTCATCGAAGTGAACATCGCCTGCAACATGGCGCCGGCCTCGGCGGTCTATCGTTCGGCCGCCCTGCATGGGATCAAGTATGAAGAACTGGTGGGACATGTTTTGACGCACAGTCTCAGGCGTCAGAGAAAGCGGCAAAGATAGCCGCAACGCTCGATAAGGCACTTCAGTGATGGTCAGCGCATGCAAATCGATATGGTCGACAAATTCGAAGCGTTGGAGCCGCTGAGAGAGAATTGGGACCGGATATATGACTCCGATCCGGAGGCGAACTTCTTCCTGTCGTGGCCATGGATGTCGAATTGGCTGCGACGCCCAAATTGGGTGATTTTGGCTGCGCGGTCTCCCGGGTCGAACGAGTATGTCGCCTTCTTCCCTTTGCAACTCGTCACCGGGCTTGATGAGCAGGCGGGGTTTTATAGCAGCATAAGGATGGCCGGCTCGTATTTCGCCACCTATACGGGCTTCATCTGCGTTCCCGAATTCGAAGAGCAAGTCGTTTCGTTGTTCGCCGATCGCCTGCAGGCGCTGAATTGGACAACGTTACACTGCGACGACATCTCGATATCGGCCAGGCGCCGTCAAATGCTGCTTGGAAGCTTTTCTGACAGCGATTTTGTGAAGGAAAAGATTGAACGACGTCACCATACAACCCGAACAGGCGAAAACATAAATCATGACATCTATATGTATGTCGATTTGCCAGCCGATTGGGACGAATTCCTGGATGGCAACCTTGGCTCGAAAACCCGTCGTGATGTCCGCCATTTTCTTCGTCAGGTCGAAAATAGCGGAGAATACCGGATAAGTTTGGCAGACTTCGAGACAATCCAAAGCGACCTGGAGGTTTTCTATCAACTTTGGCTTGCGCAGTGGGAGGCCAAAAGCCGCGTCTATGCTCAGGGTGTTATTGCCAACTGCCGCCATATGTTACTTGAATGCCACAAGGCGGGTGTGCTGTTCGCGCCGGTATTGTGGAAAGGCGATACTCCATTAGGAGTACACATTGCGTTTATCGACAGGTCGAAGCGTTCACTCGTCTGTTTCCTCGTCAGCCGCAATCTCGCAATTCGGAAGCCTCCACCGGGCTTGGTGCTTCACGCCTACAGCATCCGTTGGGCAATTCAAAACGGCCTCAGGACTTACGACCTTGGCACTGGAGATTTTTCTTACAAGTACAGTTTCGGATCGAAGGAGCGGCTTGTAGAGGGTGTCCGGATCGACTCCACCAACAGCCGCGGAAACAGGCTGGATCGAAGAAGCCTTCCCTCGGTGATTTCGTCGGTGCGAAAGCTGCGTCAGGAGGGAAAGTTCCATCTGGCCGAGCGCGGTTGCAGGCAGGTGCTCGAAACTGAACCGAGCAATCTGGAGGCGCGCCGGCTTCTGGACGAGCTTGTGGCGGCTAGGCGTATTGAGGAGCAATTTGCGCGTGCCTTGCAATGCCATCGGAGCAAGCAATTTTTGGATGCCCAGAGGATTTATCTGCAGGTACTGGCAGCAAGTCCCCGGCATTACGACGCTAATTATCTGTTGGGCGTTCTATGTCTTCAGGCCGGTCGGTATCAGGCAGCGGACACCTACCTGGCTCGCGCCACTGAGATCAATCCGAAAGCCGCAGCTGCGTACAACAACAGGGGGCATGCCTTGCGCGGCCTGAAACGGTATGACGAGGCTCTCGCGTGCTACGAGAAAGCCATCGGGGTAAGACCCGATTTCGTGCAGGCAATGAACAATCGGGGGGTGACGTTGCGGGCGTTGGGGCGCATTGATGAAGCCCTCGCCAGCTTCGACGAGGCGCTGACGCTCAAACCGGACTTTGCCAAGGCCTTGTCCAACCGCAACCAGTTGCGAGTGCCTCTGCCGCGCGACCGTTTGTCCATCGCCGATGATGTGGACACCTTAGAGTAAAGCGCATCGCGTTTGCATCTGGTCAAGGACAGGAATGGCCGGATAAACCGTCGACCTGCTAACCTTTCCACTCCATCGATAGCCCATGCGGATCGCAGATCGCGAGCGTTTTGACCCTGCGCTCGCCATTGAAGTATCTGCTGACTTTGAGAGGATTGAACGTCTCAGTGGGGTTGGGGTGTGCGACCTCGCCTTCCACGGTGACGCGCCAGACCGGCGCCGTCTTGCTCGCCTCCAACAGGATATCGTTTATGCGTCGGTGTTGATCGCCGGAAAGCTGATAGCCCATTATCGTGTGATACACGCACCGGGCTTGATAAGGCGGAATCTCCGCCAGCGCAGAGGCCAGGTTCAACACGGCGTCGCCGCCTCTGATCCGGGGCGGATGCGCGGCGGCGACCTTCAAGGCGCCATCCAGTTTTGTAAGCCGGTCAATGCGCTCGGGCCAGACAAGCGCCTTGAGCCACCGGCGTTCATTTTCATCCCGAACATCGGTCGGATAAAGTTCGAGGCCGATCCTCGATGAAACGGGGGGCGGAAACATCCCCAAAACAGGCACGCCAGGCCCTTCAAGGATGCAGGAAAGGACGAAATCCGCATCGGTCCACCGCTCCAGCTTCGGAGCGCCTGTCCCGTCCGTATACCTGTAACCATAGCTGTCGAAGTTCAGGTTCAGGCCGGCGCTGGATCCGATCTCGACGAGGCCAAGCGGAGCGGCGGCTTCGCGCGCAACCAGATCGAATGCGGGCAGCAGCAGCGCGCTGCGGCCAGCCTCGTTGGTGTTGGTGGCGCGCTTCGAGATGATGTCGACGAGTTCGGCTTCGTGGGCACCGCAAAAAGCGGCGAAAAGTTCGAATGCGCGATCGTCGGCCGGCCGCGTTCCGCCCAGACTCGGATAATAATCCTTGAGAGGATGGTCGACGCCGCCGAGCAGGAGATACTGTACCGCGCCGAAGACAAGGTTCGCCGCCGGCTGACCCTTCCTGCGCCCTGCCGCCAGGCGCTGGAGCGCGACATTGTCCGCAATCCCAAGCGACAGCTTTTCATAGAGGGGAGAGCCGCCACGACGAGACTCGTTGGCAAAGAAGCGGTAATAGTGAGCGCTTGTTTCAAACACCACCATAGCACGGACCTAGCGGGTAATAGATTGTATTGGATGTGGCTTCCACCTGTAATTGCCTTAATGCTTTCGGCCCAGCGGGTCAAGGAACCGGCCGAACAAGAGAGGCTCTCGAGCATACACTCTTGTGAGACTGGCGGATGAACGAAACCGTGGACGATTCACCTTCGGGATATACTACCATTGATGGCGCCTTTCGCGACGAGTCGCGCAGCCGTTCGGTGCCATACCGGCTTTATGCCCCGGCTCCCCTCTCTGGCGCTTACCCGGTGATCCTTGTGTCGCATGGCATTGGCGGATCGCGCGAGGCGATGCCTTACCTCGGGCGGCGCCTGGCGCAAAGCGGTTACGTGGCGGTGCACCTGCAGCATACCGGGACGGACAGTTCGTTCTGGCAACACGCAAACTCTCTTGCGGAAGTCTACCGCATTCTTCGTGAAGCCATGTGGGACGCCAATGCGGCGCGCGCGCGATTTCAGGACGTGCCCTTTGCCCTGCGCGAGCTTGCGCGGATGAACGGCGAGGGGCGGCTCGCCGGCCGCCTGGATTTGACACGCATCGGCATGGCCGGACACTCTTATGGAGGCGTCTCGACGATGGTTGCCGCAGGGCAGAGAATGGGTCCGGGCGGGCAGTGGTCGTTCAAGGAGCCAGGAATTCGCGCTGGCCTGGTCATGAGCCCGAACATACCCATCCAGGGCGGCGACTTGGCCGCCCTTTACCGCGATATCGATATCCCGCTCTTTCACATCACCGGCACGAAAGATGGCAATGCGGTGCCCGGCAACAAGGAATTCGATCCGATACAGCGGACCCTCCCTTACG
Source organism: Mesorhizobium sp. WSM4815 (assembly GCF_055811575.1). NCBI lineage: Bacteria > Pseudomonadati > Pseudomonadota > Alphaproteobacteria > Hyphomicrobiales > Phyllobacteriaceae > Mesorhizobium > Mesorhizobium sp. WSM4815. The sequence goes on from NZ_JBVVQS010000065.1 coordinate 6,597, forward strand.
AAGCGCTGACCATCCCTCATCAGTATCTGCTCGTCCTCGACGGTGCTGGCCACAATGCGTTTTCCGGCCTGAAGCACGGACCACACGCCCACGGCCCCGAGGAGGAGACCCGCTACACGCGCGTTGTACAAGACGGAGCAGTGTCGTACTTCGATGCCTACCTGAATGGGAAAACGGCGGCTCTGGCGGCCCTTCGCCAAACGTTTCAATCCAGCCTTGAGCCGACCGACAGGTTTGAATGGAAATAGTTGGAAGTCCGCCAGCGTTTACCGGCAGTTGTTCGAGCTGGATTCCGACGTGGCAGAATGGGGGAGTGTGCGGTTTTCTGCACAAGTTGCGACAGGGGAGGGCCGGTAGGTTGGAGATTCACAATCTGCCATGAATTAATGGCGATGCCATCCAAAGCGCACGGGCGAGGACGGAGGCAGAAACCCGGCTCTCGACGCTGAAGACCACACAGGAAGCCGGCATTGCGCTGAATGAAGGCATTGACGTCATTGTCCATGGAGAAGACATCCGGCTTTCACCGAACGCGACAGGGCCTATTTCTCGAGTTGCCGGCGACGTAGCTAAAAACTCCGTGTTCACCCCCGAGCTTCCTGAGCTTCTCAGCTACTACGAGAGCCAGAAGGCCCGTGGGGAGGCGATCGTCGCCGGCAAGATAGACACGACCCAAGCCCGTCCTGACCCACTCCCTTCCGGCCTGGCGGCGGCGCAGGCGCTCATCGCCAAGGCCGAGGACACCAAGGCGCTCGCTGATCAATATCGCGTCGATCACAACACCGGCGCCTGTGACGAGGAAGCCGAGATAGCGCACCTCGCTGCCACCGGCCGGCTGTCGGAGGAAGATTTGACAACGCTGGATGAGGCACGCCGGGATTTCGAGCAGGCAGACGCCCTTGGCGAGGCTATGAAATCGTTGGCGGTCTGCCTAGTCTAGATCCGCTCGGCCGTGATGGGGGCTCGGCTTAAATCGAGGAGGCTGATCGCACCTCCGGCGATGCCCGGCTTCCAGTCGAGCAATCCTCGGATGTCGTGTGCAAAACCAAACTCCTCTATCCTTAATCGCCGCTCCGTGTACTTTTGACCGTTTTCAGCGACTTCTGAAATCTCTGACTCGGTAGTTTCACCTCGGAATGAACTTACCGCAACTCCAAGCAGCAAATCCGTTTCGCCTTGATGTTGGAACACAGGCGCCCCACTCATCCCCGGGCTTATGTTGAAACTCAATTCGTAGCCATTTGGATGGCTCCCGATGCGCATGTCTTGAGGCAAAGTTTTGCGCTGTACATAACCTCTTAGAGCTCTCAAGTTGAGCCGAAATCCGCTAGGCGTGCCGCCGTGTGCTGAAATTGGATAGCCAATAGATGCAACGTCCTGCCAGACCTCAATATCAAAGCTTTGCAACCGTATCTTGGTTGGAGCGAAATAAGCCGTCCTGGCGATGGCAACATCGAACGGAGGCGGGGCGTTTTCGATTTGAAGAAATTCCGCAAGTACGCTTGTGGCTGCCGAAGGGCGCAACTCCGAGCGCGGACGCGATGAGTGCTGCACTCACGACCATCTTCATTTCCGTAGCCTCACTCCAGCTTCGCCACCATTTTCGGGAATGAACTCGACGCCGGCGGATTCGAGGGCAGCACGGAAAGTCGCCCGGGTTTTCACTCAGCCTTCAGTACCTGGTGTCTGATCAACCAATCACGAATGATCAATCGGACGGCTTCAGGTCGCGAAACATCATGCTCGGCAACAAATTGATCGACGCCCGCGAGCATGTCCGGTTGAAGGCGGACCATGATCGGCACGCCTTTTCCCGTTGGGGCTGGTCCCCGCCGTTTCTTTGATACCACGGTTTCTTGCTTTGCCATAAAAACTCTGATATCAGAATTCCCGTTCTGGCGGAAGCCGCTAGAACCTCACATGAAACCGAATTGGAGAAGATCCGATGCCGAACACCCATGTTCGGGCAGCCGCCGAAGGCATGCCCGCAATCAACCGCCGCCGCCTTCTGCTTGGCATCGTGGTTACCTCAACTGCCGCCGCCGCGGCGACGGCCTTGGCTGCCGCTTCAACGATCATCGACGCGACCGCAGCGCCGTCTGTCGCTGACGCGATCCCAGCTACGCGGAAGAAAACCAGTCTCGATGCAATGCTGCTGGAACTGCCGCCGGAAGAGGCACACCGGTTGAGGTTAGAAATTCTAGCGATCCTCGCCGCCGTCAAAAAGATGTGCGCCCGAGGAGACGATTTCTCAACGATCAGGAATTTTGTCAGAACCCGGTGTCAGCCAAACGAGATGGACTGGAAGAGGGAACGGGGAATATGAGCACGTCACTGTTCCCTGGCGTGGAAATTCCCACCGTCGAGCCGCTGGCTCTTGTCGACACGTTTGTCACCAGCGCACTCCCGCTACAGGCTATTGGCGACAATATGCGCCTGCTGCTCGTCGTCTCTGGCCGGTCAATCCACGACAAATCTCCGGAGAACTCGCTGGTAGCCAAGCTTGTCGGGAGTCGATCGGACATGCTGAAGATCGCCGCGGCGATAGTTCGTGGCTGCGACACAGCCCGCACCGACGCGAGCGGCACTGAAGTAGCTAACGCATTCCTTGAATTTCTCGACGCACCGGCAAAGCGCCACTGAGAGCGCCACTGATCAAGTCGCAAAGTTTGCGACATGGCCCGCTGCCTCACAGTGGCGGGTTCTTTTATGTCCTGCCCGTGACGCTGAACAGGATGGCCAGTGCTACGCTCGCCACGGCGATCGCCCCAAACGGGAGTGACAATGGCGAACCGAGCCAGAAAAGACTGCCGGCCACGAGACCGAAGCAGATAGCGCCACACCAAAAGAACCCTTTCGGATCGGAAAATGGCGGGAAACTGCTTAGGAGTTTGCGCATTTCATCCTCGGCTGCGTTGCGACGGCTGGCTCACGGTGGCGGGCTTATCGCCGTTTGGCCTTCGCCAGTTGCAGCCGCAGCCATTGCCAGCCCCAGTTCACCAGCGATCTGATCAGCCGCATAAAGCCCCCTCCCATGTCGCGTGGACCCGCCGATAGTCGCACGAAGGAACAGAAATGCAATAAAGCGGGGAGGGGCTTGAGCTACGGTTTGGTGCGAAGGTCGCGTACAGCGCAGCCGTTCGCTGAGGCCACTTTTGTCAGCGTCTGGTCATTTGTGACGAGTAAATAATTGTTCTGGATGCACGTGTCAGCGATCAGTGCAACAATCGTGTTGCTCGGGCGCTTTTTCTCGGCGTCCAGTTGCGTCTTCAACTTCTTGAACTGTGAATCTGGGCCAGTCCACTTCGCCTCTCCCCATCGAGAAGTACCCCAGACTGCCGTTTCAGTCGCGACCTTTACTGTCGCCACCTCTGTTACCATAGCTTGCAGAGCTTTGCGCTTCGAAGGATCTGCAGTTCTTTCGATCTCGTCGTTCTGAAGGTGTGTGACTACCGTCGCCCAATCTCCGGGGATTGAGGCAGGATTGATCGAACCTTCGACCAAGTGGTTGAAAACGTTTGTGTCTAGCATCACTTTCACAGCACTTGCCCCCCTCTGTCAGAGTGCAATCCAGCCGGCGGCGCGCCCAGCCTCAATGCAGGCGAGAACAACTGTGGCGATCGTAACCATCAGCGCCATCCCTCGCTCGAAATTGGCAAGACGCTTTTCAATCGCAAGCTTCTGTCCATCCCAGTGAAGTGTGTTGGTCTTCGGGTTTAACCCTAAGAGCGCGAGACCTTCCTGACTGATCCCGCGTATTCCCTCGGGCCACTCCGCCGGTGGCGCATCTTTCGTGTACCGAAATTTTCGGATGTGATCCCAGTCGATCATTTTTCCCCTCCCGTTGGTGACGGCAGGGAGTGTGACAGGAATCGCTGGACTCGACAAAGGCCAGAAGGAAATTGGCCAAATATTGGACAGCGGGGCGGAGTTTTCAGCTAAGTGCTTGACTTTATCTGGTACGCCCAAGGGGAATCGAACCCCTGTTACCGCCGTGAAAGGGCGGTGTCCTGACCGCTAGACGATGGGCGCGCTCAGATGTGAGCGCTTATAGTTGCGTTGCACCAAACCGGCAACCCGTCTGCCGCTACCTGCGACAACTTTTTTCGGTGACCGCAAAACCGCGCATTTTCGGCGATTTCCCCTGGTTCGACGCGGCACCCTATGCCGTCCTGAGACGGCACACTGCGGGCGTTGCATGGACGAGAGGAGAACCAGCCGTTACCGCCGCCGACGGCAGCGCCAGTTCCAGTCGCGCTCGGGACCGACGTCGATGTGAACGGATTCGGTATGGCAGTACGTGCCGACGCCGCCGCGCCCGGGCATGCTGCGGATGTAGCTTGCCAGTTGCGCTTTCGAGACGCCTGGAACCTGGATGTCGGCGGCGGCGCAATACATGTGCAGCGAATTCTTGGCGCCGTTGGCGCGGCGATTGCGGGCCGGATCACGATAGCCGGAGGTGACTATCATCTTCTTGCCGTAGTGGCCCTCGATCGTCTTCAGCACACGGACCAGCGAAGGTTTCAGGCAGGCAACGTCGACATTCTCGGTCTGCTTCAAAAGACCGTTGGGTGCCAGCCGGGCAAGACCGGGAGCGTATGCCACCTGATAGGCGCCGCCTTCATCCTCGTTCAGATCGACGTCGCTGTCGTCGTCGAGTCCGGATTTGCGCTTGATCTCGAAAAGCGCGGTCTTGCGCACGCCAGGCAGCGCATCGTCGGTGAAACGGCTGGTATCGCCGAGCGAAGCCAGTTGCACCGGCTTTTCGGCCGATTTGGCCGAGGCCAGGGTGATGACGGGTTTTGCCGCCGCCTTGGGCTGAGCGGCCTTGGGCTGTGCCGCCGGCGGCTGCTCGCCCGACCTGTTGCTGGCCTGCGGGGCAGGTGCTGCCGAGGCAGGCGTGCTGAACAAAGAGGCGAGGAACCCCTTCTTCTTCGGCGCATAGGCCTGCGGCTCAGCGGCAGTCACATAGACCGGGTTGTTCATCGCCGGCGCGGCGGACTTCGGCGCGGCCGTGCCGGCATCGGCGGTTTCAGTCTTCTGCGCGGCAGCGTCGGCCTGTTCAACCGTCTGCGCCGCCTGTGGCTGCGGCGTCTGGCCCGCAGCCGCCTCTGCGCCCGCTTTAGCCGGGACGGGGAAGCCGGCATCCGATTTGGTGCCTCCCTGGAGGGCCTGCGCCCCTGGCTTGGCCGCTGGCACATGAGCGACCTGCTCGGGAAGGCTTGCGTCGCCCTTGGCGGTCATCGTCATTTGTGAAGTCGTCATCTGCGACGATGAATCAGTGGTGACCTGTTGGCTGCCGGAGGCTGTGTCCGGTGCCGAGGCATTGTAGCCGGGCATGCCGACGGACAGGGATGGGTCGCCGGCCGAGGTGCAGGACGCCAGGAGCACGGAGAAAAGCGCGGCCGCAATGGCGCGGCTTTCTCCCTTCGCGAGGCGCGATCCTGCTGATTTCAAAACAAAATTCCCCCTCGATGTCCGGTCGGTACTTCATTGGCGGCACCGAAACGTCTCGCCGCAATAAACCCTTGTCCCCGAACGGAAACGAGACCTGTGTCAAATCCGCAAGCCCCAGAGTAATTCGACGGCTAGAGAAGAATCGGGAGTGCTTAAGGGTTGACGACACCATTTCGCCCTCTTTTACCGGCGCGTCAACTCACCACACATTACAGAAGGTTACACACGCACCTTGACATAGGTGCCTGGCGCATCGCCCAGGGTTTTCATGTGCTTGCCGGGTTTGCGGGCCGGCACGCGGGTATCGTCCCTGGCCTCGATCCAGCGTTGCCAGTGCGACCACCAGGAGCCGGGATGGTTGGTGGCCTTGGCGAGCCACTCGTTGAAGTCGCCGGTTGGCTTGCCGCCGGTCCAGAAGTGATATTTCTGCGCCGCCGGCGGATTGACGACGCCGGCGATGTGGCCGGAGCCGGCCAGGACGTAGTCGACCTCGCCGCCGAAATATTTCGAACCGAGGAACACCGAAAGCGCCGGCGCGATATGGTCTTCCTTGGAGGCGAGGTTGTAGACCGGGATGGTGACATCCTTCAGCGAGACGACGTGGCCCGCCAGTTCCATCTCGCCTTGCGAAAGTCTGTTCTCGAGATAGCAATTGCGCAGGTAGAAGGAGTGGTTGGCTGCGGCCATGCGGGTCGAATCGGCGTTCCAGTAGAGCAGGTCGAAGGGCAGGGGATCCTTGCCGCGCATGTAGTTGTTGACGACATAGGGCCAGATCAGGTCGCCCGAGCGCAGCATGTTGAAGGCGGTCGCCATCTTGGTGCCGTCGAGATAGCCTTTCTCGTTCATCGCCTTTTCGACGGCCGCGACCTGCTCCTCGTCGACGAACACTTTCAGGTCGCCGGCATGGGTGAAATCGACCTGCGTGGTGAAGAAGGTGGCCGATTTGATGCGGTGGTCGCCCTCCTGCGCCAAAAGCGCCAGGGCGGCCGCCAGCAGCGTGCCGCCGACACAATAGCCGACGGCGTTGACGTCCTGTTCGCCGGTGGCCTTTTCGATCGTGTCCAGGCCGTATTGCAGGCCCTCTCTGATATAGGCCTCCCAGCTCTTGGTGCCGTGCCGCTCGTCCGGGTTGATCCAGGAGATGACGAAGACGGTGTGGCCCTGCTCGACGGCCCAGCGGATGAAGGATTTTTGCGGGTTGAGATCGAGAATGTAGAATTTGTTGATCCATGGCGGGCAGATCAGCAGCGGCCGCTTGAGCACGGTCTCGGTCGCCGGATCATATTGCAGGATCTCGGCGACGTCGCTGCGGCCCACCACCTTGCCGGGTGTCGTGGCCAGGTTCTTGCCGATCTCGAAGGACGAATAGTCGGCCTGCCTCAGTTTCAGGTCGCCCTTGCCGGCGGCGATGTCCTCGGCCAGCATCTTCATGCCGCGCACCAGGTTTTCGCCATTCGAGGCGATGGTCTCGCGAAACAGTTCCGGGTTGGTCAGGATGAAATTCGACGGCGAAATGGCGTTGGACACCTGCTTGACGTAGAAACCGGCCTTGTGGCGGGTGTGCTCGTCCAGGCCATCGGCGTGTTCGACCAGGTCGTTCGCCCAGCGCGAGGTGACGAGATAGGCCTGTTTGAGGAAATCGAAAAAGGCATTGCGGCCCCATTCCGGGTCCTGGAAACGCTTGTCGCCGGGCTCGGGCTTGAACGCGCCTTCGGCGTCTTCGCCGCCGTCGCTGAGGCGCTGGATGGAGTTGGCCCAGACGGTCATGTAGCCGGAAAACAGCCGCGTTTGCGCCTCCAGCGCGCGCTGCGGATCGGAAAGCCAGTATTCGCTGAGCTTGGAGAAGGTTTTCACCATGTCAACGACCGGCTCGGCGACATGATCGCGCACGTCGCCTTTTTCGCGCGGCTCGGCCCATGCGGAAGCCGCCTTGCCGGCCTGCTCGATCATGCGCGCCATGTTCAAGGCGAAGCGCTCCGGATCCTTGACCAGATATTGCTCGACGGTCGAAGGCCGGTCATCTTCCGCTTTGCCCGAATCGGGTGTTTTGGACATGGTTCGCGGGGTTCCTCCCGAAGCGTTTTCTTGACATAGTATCATGGCACATCCAACAGGGTCCAACGCGCTCTATCTTGGCTGCCCGGGAAACAATATGACGACTGGTACTGGCAAGACTGTTTTTTCTGGCACTGGTCGTTTTTGCCACATGGGCGCGGCGGTCGTCTTTTTGGCGATCGCCGGCTGTTCGAGCACCAACATCGAGGGCGCCACGCCTGTCGCGGCTACCGACGGGCCGAAGAACACCGGCACCTATCCGAACCTGAATATCCCGCCGCAGGCGGCGTCGGAGCAATTCACCGAGGCGGAAAAGAACGCCAAGCTCGCCCAGTTGAAGGCGGAGGCACAGGCGCAGGGCTCAAAGGGCGGCGCGGTCAAGGTCGCGAACCCGGCGGCGCTGAACACATTGGCGAAGCAGCATGGCGCCGATGCGCTGAAGCAGATCGAAGCCAAATGCGATCCTGCCCTCGACCCTACCTGCAAATAGGATTATATCGCGCGACCGACAAGCACCACCGACGGGCACCTTTGCCAAAAACCACTTTGACCGTCTGGAATTGAACCCACCACTGGAAACGACATGGAAGAATTTCACAAGGTCCGCCGGCTTCCGCCCTACGTCTTCGAGCAGGTCAACCGGCTGAAGGCCAGTGCCCGCTCGCGCGGCGCCGACATCATCGACCTTGGCATGGGCAATCCGGACCTGCCGACGCCCAAGGCCATCGTCGACAAATTGTGCGAGGTCGTGCGCGACCCGCGCACGCACCGCTATTCATCGTCGCGCGGCATTCCGGGCCTGCGCCGCGCCCAGGCCAATTACTATGCCCGCCGTTTCGGCGTGAAACTCGACCCGGACACGCAAGTGGTGGCGACGCTGGGCTCGAAGGAGGGCTTCGCCAATATGGCGCAGGCGATCACCGCGCCCGGCGACGTGATCCTGTGCCCAAATCCGACCTATCCGATCCACGCTTTCGGCTTCATCATGTCTGGCGGCGTCATCCGCTCGTTGCAGGTGGAACCGGACGACGGCTTCATTCCGGCGCTGGAGCGCGGCATCCGCCATTCGATCCCGAAGCCGCTGGCGTTAATCCTCAATTATCCGTCGAACCCGACGGCGCAGGTCGCCTCGCTCGATTTCTACAAGGAGGTGGTGGCCTTCGCCAAGAAGAACGACATCATCATCCTGTCTGACCTTGCCTATTCGGAAATCTATTTCGACGGCAATCCGCCGCCCTCGGTGCTGCAGGTGCCGGGCGCGATCGACGTGGCGGTCGAGTTCACCTCGATGTCGAAGACCTTTTCGATGCCCGGCTGGCGCATGGGTTTTGCCGTCGGCAACGAGCGGCTGATCTCGGCGCTGACGCGGGTGAAATCCTATCTCGACTACGGCGCCTTCACGCCGATCCAGGTGGCTGCCGCGCACGCGCTCAACGGCGACGGCGCCGATATCGCGGAAGTGCGCGACATCTACCACAAGCGCCGCGACGTCATGGTCGACGCCTTCAGCCGCGCCGGCTGGGTCGTCCCGGCGCCGGCGGCGTCGATGTTCGCCTGGGCGCCGATCCCGGAGCCGTTCAAGCATCTCGGCTCGCTCGAATTCTCCAAGCTTCTGATCGAGCACGCCGACGTGGCGGTGGCGCCGGGCGTCGGCTTCGGCGAGCATGGCGACGATCATGTGCGCATCGCGCTGGTCGAGAACGAGCACCGGATCCGGCAGGCGGCGCGCAACATCAAGCGCTTCCTGGCGTCCAGCTCCAAACAGCCCAACAATGTGGTGCCGCTCGCCGCGCATCGTTGAGTTGCCACAGATCACATCGACCAAATTCTTGAGGGGCGTCGCCGGACATGGCTGAAGCGTTGCGTGTTGGAATCGCCGGTCTTGGCACTGTCGGCGCTTCGGTGGCGCGCGTGCTGCGCGACAAGGCGGCGGAACTGACTCGGCAATGCGGCCGCGAGGTCGTCGTGTCGGCCGTTTCGGCCCGCGATCCCAAACGCGACCGCGGCGTCGATCTCGGCGCGGCCAAGTGGTTCGACGATCCGGTAAGAATGGCGCAGACCGCCGAGATCGATGTTTTCGTCGAACTGATCGGCGGCGACGAAGGGCCGTCGCATTCATCCGTGAAAGCGGCGCTTGAAGCCGGCCGCCACGTCGTCACCGCCAACAAGGCGCTGCTCGCCAAACATGGCGTGGCGCTGGCCGAGGCCGCCGAGAAGAAGGGCGTACTGCTCAATTACGAGGCGGCGGTGGCGGGCGGCATTCCGGTCATCAAGACGATGCGCGAGGCGATGGCCGGCAATTCGGTGACCCGCGTCTTCGGCATCCTCAACGGCACCTGCAACTACATCCTGACCCGCATGGAAGCCGAGGGCCTGTCGTTCGACGACTGCCTGAAAGATGCGCAGCGGCTGGGCTATGCCGAGGCCGACCCGACCTTCGACATCGAGGGCCACGATACCGCGCACAAGCTGTCGATCCTGACCAGCCTTGCCTTCGGCACGAGGATTGCCGCCAACGACATCTACATGGAAGGCATTTCCAACATCAGCCAGGCCGACATCCGCGCGGCCGGCGATCTCGGCTACCGGATAAAGCTGCTCGGCGTCGCCCAGCGCACGGAAAGCGGTATCGAACAGCGCGTGCACCCGACCATGGTGCCGACGGCCTCGGTCATCGCGCAGGTGCACGGCGTCACCAATGCGGTGGCCATCGAAACCGATATCCTTGGCGAGCTTTTGCTCTCCGGTCCGGGTGCCGGCGGCAACGCCACCGCATCGGCGGTGGTCGGCGACATTGCCGACATCGCCAAGAGCCGGCCCGGCTTCCAGCACGGTCCGGTGTTCGGCCTGCCGGCGAAGGAATTGCGGCCGTACAAGAAGGCGCAGATGCGCAGCCATGCGGGCGGCTATTTCATCCGGCTGACCGTGCATGACCGCATCGGGGTCTTTGCCGCCATCGCCAAGCGCATGGCCGACAACGAGATTTCGCTGGAATCGATCGTGCAGCACGCCGCCGGGCCGGATACCGCCTTGCAAAAGACAGTGATTCTCGTCACCCACGAGACGACGGAAGCGGCGGTCCGCAAGGCCGTCGACGGCATCACCAGGGACGATCATCTGACCGACAAGCCGCAGGTCATCCGCATCGAGCGGGCGGAATAGGCATATCGCTTTTCTCCTTCAATCGATTGATATCGTTGTGTTTTCAAAAAAGACCCGCAGAGGTCTTGCTGTTGTCATGGAGCTTTGACACAACCGGCGCGCCTCTGGCGGGAGGCAATGTGCCAACGAGGATTGTCCACCGATGAACGTTGCCCAGAACATCGTCGCCGGCCTTGACCGGATACTCACAATGGAACTGGTGCGTGTCACCGAACGCGCCGCCGTTGCGGCAGCCAGATTGCGCGGACGCGGCGACGAAAAGGCCGCCGACCAGGTCGCGGTCGACGCGATGCGCGAAGAGCTCAACCGCCTCGCCATCAGCGGCACGGTGGTGATCGGCGAAGGCGAGCGCGACGAGGCGCCGATGCTCTATATCGGCGAAGAGGTCGGTTCCGGCAAAGGCCCGGCGGTCGATATTGCGCTCGACCCGCTCGAAGGCACGACGATCTGCGCGAAGAACCTGCCCAATGCACTGGCGGTCATCGCCATTGCGGAAAAGGGCAGCCTTCTGTTCGCGCCCGACGTCTATATGGACAAGATCGCCATTGGCCCGGGTTATGCGGACGGCGTCATCGACATCGATGCCGCGCCGGCCGAAAACATCGCCAGCCTGGCCAGGGCCAAGGGCGTGGCGGTGTCGGAGATCACCGCCTGCATCCTTGACCGGCCGCGCCATGGCGCGCTGATCGAGGCGGTGCGCGCCACGGGCGCTGCGATCCGGCTGATCGGCGATGGTGACGTCGCCGGCGTCATCCATACCACCGATCCGGACGAAACCGGCATCGACATCTATCTCGGCACCGGCGGCGCGCCGGAGGGTGTGCTGGCGGCGGCAGCGTTGCGTTGCACCGGCGGCCAGATGCAGGGAAGGCTGATCCTCGACACGCCGCAAAAGCTGGCGCGCGCGGCGAAGATGGGCATCCTCGATCCGAAGCGGGTCTACCGCGCGCAAGACATGGCGCGCGGCGACGTGCTGTTCGCGGCAACCGGCGTGACCGACGGCAACATGCTGGCCGGCGTCAAGTTCGGCCGCAATTTTATCACCACACATACGATCGTGCTGCGCTCGTCGTCGCGCACCGTGCGCGAGATCAAGGCCAGGCACCAGGATCTGGAAAAGTTTTGATTCCCGACTCGGGCTTGCCGTCGCATATTGTGAGCAATGACAATCCGCAGACGGCGCGTCGCATGACGGGCGAAAACCGTATCTTCCTCGATGTCAGGCAGTCGGCATCAGGTGTTTCCTGGGAGCACCGGTTGACCGAGCGGCAGGACATGACCGCGCTTGCCATAGCGCAAGGCTATGGCGTGCCGGACATCGTTGCGCGCGTGCTTGCCGGGCGCGGCGTGACCGCCGAGCAGACCGAGCGGTTCCTGGATCCGACCATCCGCGATCTTTTGCCGGACCCGGCGTCGCTGACCGACATGGACAAGGCCGCCGCCCGCATCGCCGGGGCAGTCGTTGCCAGGGAAAAGGTGGCGATCTTCGGCGACTACGATGTCGACGGCGCCGCCTCGTCGGCGCTGCTCAAGCGGTTCCTCACGCAGTTCTCGGTGCCTGCGGAGATCTACATACCGGACCGTATCTTCGAAGGGTACGGCCCCAATCCGGAAGCGATGCGCGAACTCGTCTCGCGCGGCGCGACGCTGATCGTCACCGTCGACTGCGGCACCAACAGCGCCGTATCCATCGACGCGGCGAACGCTGCCGGCGCCGATGTCGTGGTGCTCGACCACCACCAGCTCGGCGGTCCGTTGCCGGCAGCGGTTGCGGTCGTCAATCCCAATCGCGAGGACGACCTTTCGGGGCAGGGCCATCTTTGTGCCGCCGGCGTCGTCTTCCTGGCGCTGGTGCAGACGGCGAGGATCCTGCGCGGCCGGTTGCCCGATGACGCACCGCCGGACCTGCTCGGCCTGCTCGACCTCGTTGCGCTGGCCACCGTTTGCGACGTGGTGCCGCTGACCGGCGTCAACCGCGCCTTCGTGGTCAAGGGACTGCAGATCGCACGCCAGCAGAGGAACGAAGGATTGGCGGCGATGGCGCGGGTCTCGCGCATCGGCGAGCCGGTCAGCACCTTTCATCTGGCCTATCTGATCGGCCCGCGCATCAATGCCGGTGGGCGCATCGGCGACGCAGCACTCGGCAGCCGCATGCTCGCCACCGACGATCCCGTCGAGGCCCGCACCATCGCCGAGACGCTGGACCGGCTCAATCAGGAGCGGCAGCAGATGGAACTGGAAATGCTGGCCGCGGCGCGCGTCGAGGCCGATGCCGAGCTTGCCGGCGGCAATGGCCCGGCCATCGTCGTCACCGCCAGCTCCAACTGGCATCCGGGCATCGTCGGCCTGCTGGCCTCGCGGCTCAAGGACCATGCGCGCCGGCCGGCTTTCGCCATCGCCTTCAACGCCAATGGTGTCGGCACCGGGTCCGGCCGTTCGGTGTCGGGCTTCGATCTTGGCCGGCTGGTGCGCGAGGCGGCGATTGCCGGGCTGATCGTCAAGGGCGGCGGCCATGGCATGGCGGCCGGCATCACGGTGGAGCGGGCGAAACTTGGCGCGCTCAGGGCCTTCTTCGAGGAACGAGCGGCGGCCGAGGTGTTCCGGCTGCAAGGCGAGGAAAGCCTGGCGATCGACGGCGCGCTGGCCGCCGAAGGCGCGACGCTTGGCCTGCTCGATGCACTGGAGAAAGCCGGCCCGTTCGGCGCCGGGCATGTCGCACCGGTCTTCGCGCTGCCGCGCCATCGCCTTGCCGATGCGAGGCCGGTCGGCACCAATCACATCCGCGCCGAGTTGCAGTCGGAAAGCGGCGGCCGCATCCAGGCGATCGCGTTTCGCGCCGTCGATACGGCGCTCGGCGAATTCCTGTTCAAGAACAGGGGCAAGCCGGTGCATGTCGCCGGTTCGCTGTCGGGCAATCACTGGAACGGCAACCGCACGGTGCAGTTCCGCATCGTCGATGCTGCACGCGCCTGAGGATAGCTTCCGTTTTCTGCGCGGACCTTCAGTTCGGATCGCGCTTTAGGCGAGAACCGCCTGCAGGCGGGCCAACTCGTCGATCTGCGCCATCGTCACCTGATAGCCGATGCGGATCGCCTCGTCGGCGCGATGGAATTCGGTCAGGCCGATATGGCTGAGTTTTGGCTGCAGCGACATATCAGGCGGGTCGCCGGCAAGACGCGCCCGCGAAATGCGATCCTGGATGATGTTGAAGGCTTCGACCATAACCCCGGTGATGCCGAGCCGTGTCTGGTACTGGTGCCCTGTGTCGATCAGGCCGGGCCTTGGCGCGTCCTTCTCGACGACCAGTTCGCCGGCGCTGTGCTTGATGACGGCGGCGCGGCCGAACAGATCGTAGTGAAGGTTCACCGCGACCACGAGCGGCTGCTCGTAGGCGCGGCAGACCGAGACCGGGACCGGATTGACCAGCGCGCCGTCGACCAGAACGCGCCCGTTGCAACTGACCGGTTCGAATACGCCGGGCAGGGCGTAGGAGGCGCGCATGGCGGTGATCAGCGAGCCGCCCGACAGCCAGATTTCATGGCCGGTGCGGATCTCCGTGGTGACGCAGACGAAAGGTTTTGGCAGATCCTCGAAACGGATGCCGGCCATGTGCTCGCGCAGCCGTGCATCGAGCTTCATGCCGCCGAACAGTCCGCTGCCGCGCAGGTTGAGATCGAGAAGACCAAAAATGCGCCGCTTGGTCAGGCTTCTGGCGAATTCTTCCAGCTCATCCAGCTTGCCGGCAAGGTAACAGCCGCCGACCAGCGCGCCGATCGAAGTGCCGGCGATCATCGACACTTCGATGCCGGCTTCGTCGAGCGCGCGCAGCACGCCGATATGGGCCCAGCCACGCGCGCAGCCGCCGCCCAGCGCCAGCGAAATGCCTGTTTTCCTGGCGGGGCTCTTTTCGGATGCACCGGCGGACGATGACAGGCCATTGGCCTCCCGAACGTCTGGTCTGTTATGCAATGACGCCCATTCGAGCATCACAATCTCCCTTGTCCCGCGGCTAAATTATCGGCAGGCCGTATCGAAATCATGAATATACGTGATTGCAGTTCGGCGAATGGTTCAAATAGATGGTTCATGAGGCTTTCGATACGTTTCTTGCGTATCGAACAGCGGCTTGCTGCCATCGTTGGCAAGCGTCCCCTTGCCGTCGATCAGTCCCACCGTCCGATAAAAGCAGGAACGCCGGCCGGTGTGGCAGGTTGCGTCGTGGCCCATCACTTTGACGCGCAGCCATATTGCGTCCTGGTCACAATCCGTGAGCATCTCGACGATTTTCTGGACATTCCCGGATGTTTCGCCCTTCTTCCACAGAGCGCTGCGCGAGCGCGACCAGTAGTGGGCGATGCCGGTTTCCAGCGTCAGCGCCAGCGCCTCGGCGTTCATATGCGCGACCATCAGCAGCATGCCGTCTTCGGCATCGGTGACGACGACGGTGATCAGGCCGCCGGCATCGAAGCGCGGCGAAAAGACCGTGCTTTCTTCCAGTGCTTTCTTGTCTGATGGAGCTTTCGGAAATTCCACTGCCGACATCGCCGGTCCTTGTTCAGAGCCTCGCCGAGCACGATCGGATCGGAACGGGCGAGGCTCTGTCTTGTTGTTTGGCCATGATCTGATCCGAGAACCGGTTCTCATTTCTCGCGACCATGGCTGGCGGCCGGCGAGGCTCGTTCAGCCCCTGCCGCCGCGCACCATGGTGACGAAACGGACCTGTTCCTCGGGCGTGTCCTTGAAGACGCCGGTGAAGGTCGAGGTCAGCGTCGTGGAGCCTTCCTTGCGGATGCCGCGCATCGCCATGCACATATGCTCGGCTTCGAGCATGACGGCGACGCCGCGCGGATTGAGCACATCCTGGATGACGCCGGCGATCTGTGCGGTCATCGCTTCCTGGGTCTGCAGGCGCTGGGCAAAGATATCGACGACGCGGGCGATCTTGGACAGGCCGACGACCTTGCCGTCCGGCAGATAGCCGACATGCGCTTTGCCGATGATCGGCACCATGTGGTGCTCGCAATGCGAATGGAACGTTATATCCTTGACGAGAACAAGATCGTCATAGCCGGCGACCTCCTCGAAGGTGCGGCCGAGTTCTTCGGCCGGGCATTTGTCGTAACCGCCGAACATTTCGCGATAGGCCTTCACCACACGCTTTGGCGTATCGACCAGGCCCTCCCGGTCCGGATTGTCGCCGGTCCAGCGCAACAGCGTGCGAACCGCGGCCTCGGCTTCGGCTTCGGTCGGCCGATCGGTGACCGGCTTTTCCATATAGGCGGAAGGGGGCATGAATTTCTTGATGACGGCATCCATAAAGGCGTCTCCCGTAGTTCCCCTCTCAGGAGGAACGAGTTGAACGGACCACGACCTTTCGGGTGTTAGAAACGTGCCCTGTTTCCAGCCCGTAAGCGGCGTGAAGTGAATTGAGCAGGGACGCGGTCGTTGGTCGCCTTGTCCATACCCGAGTACCAGCATTATATATGATCGTTGCGAGCGAAAGGAAGGCCGTCTGCGGCAATCGCTGTTCGCTCGGCGGCGACGGATTGGAAAAATATGATCGACGACGTCTACAATGCGAAAATTCTGGGATTTGCCGGGAATATCGCGCGGATCGGCCGGCTCGACCATCCCGATGCAACCGCGCGCGCGCATTCCAAGCTGTGCGGCTCGACGGTGACCGTCGATCTGAAGATGGATGACGGTATCGTCACCGATTTCGCCCATGACGTCAAAGCCTGCGCGCTTGGCCAGGCGTCGTCCTCGATCATGGCGCAGCATGTCGTCGGCGCCAGCGCGGATGAGTTGCGCAGCGTTCGCGAGACGATGCTGAAGATGCTGAAG
Organism: Mesorhizobium sp. WSM4815; assembly: GCF_055811575.1. Taxonomy (NCBI): domain Bacteria; kingdom Pseudomonadati; phylum Pseudomonadota; class Alphaproteobacteria; order Hyphomicrobiales; family Phyllobacteriaceae; genus Mesorhizobium; species Mesorhizobium sp. WSM4815. The sequence continues at coordinate 23,115 of NZ_JBVVQS010000065.1, forward strand.
GAAAACGGCGCACCGCCGCAAGGCCGCTTCGCCGATCTCAGATATCTCGAGCCGGTGCGTGACTACAAGGCGCGCCATGCCTCGACCATGCTGACCTTCGATGCGGTGGTCGACGCGATCGGCCAGATCGAGAAGAAGCGCGCCGAACAGGCGGCGTAGCCGTCAAATGGCGACGGATCACACGCATCAGAGGCCGCGATATACACGCAACTGGCCGGGCCCCTGGCGCAAGACGCCCGGCCGAATCCTCGGCACCTCACTCGTGCGCTTCTACCAGCTGACGCTGTCCGGCTTTGTCGGCAATTCCTGTCGGCATTTGCCGACCTGCTCCGAATACGCGCACGAAGCGATCGCCCGCCATGGGCTATGGGCCGGCGGCTGGCTGGGTTTTTTCCGCGTGCTGCGCTGCGGGCCGGGCGGAACGCATGGCATCGACCGGGTGCCGGAGGTGCTGGCCGAGCGCTATGTCTGGTTCACGCCCTGGCGGTACTGGCGGATCGGAAAGAAGCGCAGTGATCCGGAACCCGATGCCGGTGGGGCGTAAGCTCTGCAAACAGAGCAGGATCTTTACGATTTGCTAGGGTTAACCGCACGTTGCCCAGTTAAGACAAAATCGAGACAAGCCGCCTCGCTAAGCCGCTCCTGATAGCCATCAGGAGAGATTGCCAATGCGCCAGATAGACCGCCGTCCATTCGTTTTCGCCGTGGTTATCTACCTTCTGGCCTGGTTTTTGGGTTTTCCGATCCGCGCACAATCGGCGCCGCTGGGAAAGGTCGAATGCACGCTGATCCTGGATGCTGCAAGCGGTGAAACGCTGTATCGGGACGGGGTCTGCGACCAGCGCTTCAGCCCCGCCTCGACTTTCAAGGTCCCATTGGCCCTGATCGGCTATGATTCGGGAATCCTGAGCGACGAGCACACGCCGGCTTGGGACTACAAGCCCGAGTTCAAGGCGGTCAAGCGGGACCAGAAAACCGTAGACCCGACGATCTGGGAAAAGGATTCGGTGCTGTGGTTTTCGCAGGAAATCACCCGCCGGCTCGGCAACGAGCGGTTTGCCGGCTATGTCTCGAAATTCGACTACGGCAACACCGATGTTGCCGGCACTGCCGGCAAGAATGATGGCCTCACCCGGTCCTGGGTGAATTCTTCGCTTGAGATATCGCCGGTCGAACAGGTGAATTTCATGCGCCGGCTGCTTGCCGGCGAACTGCCGGTTTCGGCCAAAGCCCACGCGATGACCAAAGCGATCTTGCCGACCTTCCGGTCAGGTGGCTGGACGGTGCAGGGCAAGACCGGGACCACACGGCTTGGCGACGGCGCCGACAAGCGCTGGCTTGGCTGGTTTGTCGGCTGGGCGAACAAGGATGCGCGCAGCATCGTCTTTGCCCGCCTGGTAATCGATACGAAACGTTCCGATACGCCGAAGGGTCCTCAGACGCGGACGATGTTCCTGAAAGAGCTGCCGAATCTCGTCGACAGGAGCAAGTGATTGGCCATTCGCCTTTACGGCACGAAAATCTGCCCATAAAAGACTGCCGCCGGACGCATCCGGCTTTTTACTTTATGCATGTCGTCGGCCAAAAACCGCTGCACACTTTTGGGCGACATGCATTTCACCACCCGCGCTCGTTTGCGGGACTGGATAGGAGAATTTTATGCTGAATTCCGTTTCCCTGACATTTCCCGATGGCTCCGTCCGCGACTACGAAGCGGCGATGACCGGCGCCGGCCTGGCGGAATCGATCTCGAAGTCGCTGGCGAGGAAGGCGGTCGCCTACTCGATCGATGGCGTGGTGCGCGATCTTTCCGACCCGCTCGGCAAATCCGGCAAGGTTGAGATCATCACCCGCGAAGACCCGCGCGCACTGGAGCTCATCCGACATGACGCAGCGCACGTGCTAGCCGAAGCCGTGCAGGAATTGTGGCCGGGCACGCAGGTGACCATCGGCCCGGTGATCGAGAACGGATTCTACTATGATTTTGCCCGCAACGAGCCGTTCACGCCCGATGATTTCCCGGTGATCGAGAAGAAGATGCGCGAGATCATCGCGCGCAACAAGCCGTTCACCAAAGAGGTCTGGTCGCGCGAGAAGGCGAAAAAGATCTTTGCCGACAAGGGCGAGCGCTACAAGCTGGAACTGATCGACGCCATTCCCGAAGATCAGGACCTAAAAATCTATGCGCAGGGCGATTGGTTCGACCTCTGCCGCGGCCCGCATATGGTCTCGACCGGACAGATCGGCAGCGCCTTCAAGCTGATGAAGGTGGCCGGTGCCTATTGGCGCGGCGATTCGAACAACCCGATGCTGACCCGCATCTACGGCACGGCCTGGGCCGATCAGGCGCAACTCGATGCCTATCAGACCATGCTGGAGGAAGCCGAAAAGCGCGACCACAGGAAGCTCGGCCGCGAGATGGACCTGTTCCATTTCCAGGAGGAGGGGCCGGGCGTCGTCTTTTGGCATGCCAAGGGCTGGAGACTGTTCCAGAACCTGGTCAACTACATGCGCCGGCGCCTCGACGAGCAGGGCTATCAGGAAGTCAACGCGCCGCAAGTGCTCGACAAGAGTCTGTGGGAGACGTCAGGTCACTGGGGCTGGTACCGGGACAATATGTTCAAGGTGACGGTTGCCGGCGACGACACCGACGACGACCGGATGTTTGCACTGAAGCCGATGAACTGCCCCGGCCACGTCCAGATCTTCAAGCACGGTCTGAAGTCCTACCGCGATCTGCCGGTAAAACTTGCGGAATTCGGCAATGTGCATCGCTACGAGCCATCCGGCGCGCTGCATGGGCTGATGCGCGTGCGCGGCTTTACCCAGGACGATGCCCACATCTTCTGCACCGAGGAACAGCTCGCCGACGAGTGCATCAAGATCAACGACCTGATCCTGTCGACCTATGCCGATTTCGGCTTCGACGAAATCACCGTCAAGCTGGCGACGCGTCCCGAAAAACGGGTCGGCACCGACGCGATGTGGGATCATGCCGAGGGCGTGCTGCAGGACGTGCTCGACAAGATCGCAGCTCGGTCGGGCAACCGGATCAAGACCGGCGTCAATCCGGGCGAGGGCACGTTCTACGGGCCAAAATTCGAATATGTGCTGAAGGACGCCATCGGCCGCGATTGGCAATGCGGGACCACGCAGGTCGATTTCAACCTGCCGGAACGGTTCGGCGCCTTCTACATCGGCTCGGATTCGGAAAAAAAGCAGCCGGTGATGGTGCATCGCGCCATCTGCGGTTCGATGGAGCGCTTCCTCGGCATCCTGATCGAGAACTATTCCGGCCATTTCCCGCTGTGGTTCGCGCCGCTGCAAGTGGTGGTTGCAACGATCACCTCCGATGCCGACGACTACGCGCAAAAGGTCGTCGCGCAGCTGAAGGCGGCCGGACTGTTGGCGGAAGCCGATCTTCGCAACGAGAAGATCAACTACAAGGTCCGCGAGCACAGCCTGGGCAAGGTTCCGGTGATCCTCGTCTGCGGCAAGCGCGAGGCGGAGGAAGAGACGGTCAACATCCGTCGGCTCGGCTCGCGCGACCAGGAGTCGCTTGGCCTTGGCCAGGCAGTGGCGCTGCTTGCCGAAGAGGCGGTGACGCCCGACCGCAGGCGCAAACGAGTGGCCTGAGTTCAGCCGGATTGTCGATGAAATGGCGGTGGAGCGATCCACCGCCATTCACATGCCCGCTATTCCACATGCCCGGTTTCATACGCTTGTCACGCCAGCCTCGTAACGAGCCTCATGCTCAAGCTGAAGATGCGCGAAAGACCGTTTCCGGAGCTCTCCTATGCCAGCCCGCATCAGCCGGCATTGACGCGCTGGTTCATCCACTCCATCGAAGGCCTGTCCGGCCGCGATCGCTTCGCGGCGCTCTATGACTTTTGGCGCCGCCATGTGGCGCCGAGCGGCGAGCGCGTGTTCAGCCGCATGCTGGAGCTGATCGATGTCAGGGTGCGGACCACCGGCCAATGGCCGCCGGAAAAATTGCCTGACACGCCGCTGGTGATCGTCGCCAACCACCCGTTCGGCATCGGCGACGGCATTGCGGTGCTGTCGCTGGCCGAGCAGCTTCAGCGCCCGTTCCGTGTCATGATCCACAAGGATCTGCTCAAGATCCGCGAGATGGAGCCCTATTCGCTGCCGATCGACTTTTCCGAGACCAAGGACGCGCTCAGGAACAACATGGCGGTGCGCCATGAGGCGGTGCGGCTGCTGAAAGACGGCGTCATCATCGTCGTCTTCCCCGCGGGCGGCGTCGCCACCGCGCCGAAAGGTTTTGGCCGGGCGCGCGACCTGCCGTGGAAGATGTTTCCGGCCCGTCTCGTTAGGGATGCCAAGGCGTTGGTTGTCCCAATGCACTTTTCCGGCCAGAACGGGCGGCTGTTCCACCTGGTCAGCGGACCCATGAACCTGGCCGAGCGTGACGGGCGCGTCGCGAAGTTCGTCGGCAGGGCTTCGCTGACGCTGCGTACTTCGCTGCTCATCCACGAATTCGGTCGGCTGTCCGGCAAATCGATCGACGTGCGCGTCGGCGACGTGCTGGGATGGAACGAACTGGAGCAGGTGGGCGACCGCAAGGCTTTGCTCGAGCGGCTTTACCGGGCTGTCTTCGATCTGGCTCCGGCCGAACCGCGCGGCCGCGGCCAGTTTCTGCCGCAACGCATGCGTAACGCGGCTTGATCGGCAATCATACGCTGCTGGACCGGTTCCCGCACAGGGTTCGGACGTCTAGTCCGCGCCTTCCTGAGGATCGATCGCCGAGGCCTCCGTGGCCAAAACCTGGATTTCCTGGTTCTGCCCGGCCACGACCGTAAAATCTTTCTGGTAGATGCGGTCGCGGTTCTTGGCGATGATGGTGTAGTCGCCCTCGGCAAGCACCATCGAAGCAAAGGCGCCGACGGTTTCCTGGATGGGGTCGCCGGATTCGTTGAGCAACGACCAGGAGGTGTCGGCGATCGCCTCTCCACCCGGCTCGCGCACCAGCTTCATGGTCATCTCCGCCGCACGATGCTCGACGGCCGCTTCGGTCAGCTTGCCGGCCTCGACGCGGATGTCGGAGCGGATGACCGCATTCACCGAGCCATAGGTCGAGACGACATGATAGACGCCCGCGTTCAGCCGCACCACGCTGTTCGGCTCGACGTCGGGTATGATCAGGGCGCGATCGTGATTGGCCTCGGCCTGGCCTTCATAGATCGAAAAGCGCAATTTCTTCGGCGGAATGCGCACCCCGCCTGACAGCACGGCGTCGAGCTTGAGTCCCCCGGCATCGAGCACGAGGCTTTCGCGCTTGGCGTCCTTGCCGACGGTGATGCGCTTGGTGGCTCCGGCCCGGCCGTAAGAGGCGTGGACCAGATAGCTGCCGGGCTCGAGCTGGAACACCGCGCTGCCGCCATGGGCGGAAGCGACCATCGGCAGCTTGCCGTCGCCGGTGGCGTCAGGCTTGAAGACGCGCCAGACGATGCCGCGTGTGATGTCGGCGCCCTTGTCGGTCAATTGCGCCGACAGCGTGATCGCCCCGCTGCTCGCCGCTGCCAGCGGTGCATCGCTTTTCGGGGGCGCATAGTTCGACATTCCGGGAAGTTTCAGATCACCGAGGCCGTCCGCATCCTGCGCGACGGCAAGCGACACCGGCACCATCAACAGTGCGGCTGCGAGCCAGATCAGGAAAAGTCGCAATGTCCCCTCAAACATGGCTTGCGTTGAAGCCCAAGGCGGTGGCAATTTCAAGGCTTAAGAGTCTGATCAGCTTCTGCTAGAGGCTCTTTGTCGGCGCGCCGCGCCAATGCCCGAGCCGCCCGATGCCCCGATGGTGCGCTTCAGCTTAAATTCCAAGGAGTCTTGCGCCCATGGCGTCGCCGATCATCGACTTTCTGCTGACCCGAAATTCCGCGCCGATCCCGGAGTTGAAGGAACCGGCGCCCAGCGACGCTGACATCGCGACGATGATTGCAGCCGCCTCGCGGGTGCCGGACCACGGCCGGCTCGAGCCCTGGCGCTTCATCCTCTACCGGGGCGAGGCGCGCGTCGAGATCGGCAAGAAGCTGGCAGCCCTTGCCGCACAGCGCGAAGGGCCGCTGCCGGAAGGCCGCCATAACCAGGAACTGGCGCGTTTTTCGCGCGCGCCGCTGGTGATCGGCGTGGTGTCGAGCCCGAAGGAGAACCCAAAAATCCCGCAATGGGAGATGTTCCTGTCCGGCGGCATGGCGGCGATGAACCTGATGCTATCAGCCAATGCGCTGGGCTATGGCACCAACATGATCAGCAACTGGTATTCCGACGTGCCGGAGGGGAGGGCGATCCTGGGGCTTGCGCCGCATGAGCGGGTGGTCGGCTTCATCCATATCGGCACCTACCAAGGGCCGGCGCCGGAGCGGCCGCGGCCGGATCCGGCAAAGCTCTATGGCGATTATGAAGGGCCATGGGTGGGCTGAATGTTCTACGAGCCGTCTAAAGGCCACGGGCTGCCGCATGACCCGTCCAAGGCGATCGTGGCGCCACGGCCGATCGGCTGGATCTCGACGGTGAACAAGGCCGGCGAGGTCAACCTCGCCCCCTATTCCTTCTTCAATGCGTTTTCGACGCGGCCCTTCATCGTCTGGTTTTCGTCCGAAGGCGAGAAGGACAGCGCCACCTTCGCCGAAGAAACGGGCGAGTTCGTCGCCAATCTCGTCAGCCGCGATCTCGCTGAAAAAATGGTCCGCACCGCAGTCGATGCGCCGCGCGGCGTCACCGAATTCGACTATGCCGATCTCGCCATGGCGCCGTCGCAGCTGGTTGCGCCACCCCGCGTGGCGGCGGCGCCCGCGGCGCTTGAATGCCGGGTGACGGAGATCATGCGTCCAAAGGCGCTGGACGGGACACCGACCGGCGCCATCGTCGTCGCCGGCGAAGTCGTCGGTGTGCATATCGACGATGCCTTCCTGAAAGACGGCATCTTCGATATCGTCAGGGCCGGCAATGTCGGCCGTCTCGGCTATATGGATTATGCCAGCGTCAGCGAGATCTTCTCGATGCGCCGGCCTCATTGGGGAAAAGACTAGGCTGGGAAAATTTTAGGCCGAAATCCCTGCCGCCCTGGCGCGTGCCAGAAGCCGCTCTGCCAGCTTGAGATGCGGCCGGTCGTACATCTTGCCGCCGATGCCGACGACGCCGGGATTTCCAGCCGCCTCGAATGCCTGGACGATGGCCAGGGAGTGTTTCACCGCCTCGGTCGACGGCGTGAAGGCGGCGTTGATGACAGGCACCTGCGCCGGATGGATCGCCATCTTGCCGGTGAAGCCGTCGCGCTCTGCCTCGGCGCATTCCGCCGCGAAGCCGGCCATGTCACGGAAACCGGGAAAAACCGTGTCGATCGCCGCGACTTCCGCGGCACCGGCGGCGACGATGGTCATGGTGCGGGCGAAGCGGAACACATCGGTGTAGCGGCCATTCTCGTCGCGCGCCGTGCGCGCGCCGATTGCTGCCGAGAGATCTTCCGCACCCCACGTCACGCCGACAAGCCGCGCACTTGCGTTGGCGTAGCTCGCGGCCGCCAGCACGCCGGCAGCCGTTTCGGTGATGATCGGCAGAATTCTTATGGCACCGTCCGGCACCCCGCTTTCGGCCTCGTGCACCCTGAGCTTGGCCGAGAGCTGCTGGACATCCTGTCCGCTGTTCGACTTCGGCAGCATGATGCCGTCAGGTTTCACTGGCACGAGTGCCGCCAGATCGTCATCCGCCAGGCCTGTCGAGAGATCGTTGATGCGGACATAGATTGCGGATCTGGTTTGATGCCCATGTCCGGTGATGAAGCGTGCGGCGATATCGCGGGCCAAGGGTTTGTTTTGTGGCGCGACCGAATCCTCGAGATCGACGATGACCACGTCGGCGCCGGCGCCAATCGCCTTTTCCAGCTTCTTTTCCGAATCGCCGGGAACGAACAGCAGCGAGCGCATCGGTCACGCCGCCTTCTTCATCATCATCGCCTGCCTCGTGCATTTGGCGACGAGCACGTCATCCTGGTTGTAGGCGCGGTGCTCGAATTCGACGATGCCGCGGTCCGGCTTCGACCTGGAGTCGCGCACCGACACCACCGTCGTCTCGACGCGGATGGTGTCGCCGTGGAAGACCGGATGCGGAAACACCGTTTCCTTCATGCCGAGATTGGCGACGGTGGTGCCGACGGTGATGTCGTTCACCGAAATACCGATCATCAGGCCCAGCGTGAACAGCGAATTGACCAGCGGCTTGCCCCATTCGCTTTTGGCGGCGAAATCGAAATCGATGTGCAGCGGCTGCGGGTTCAGCGTCATTACCGAGAACAGCATGTTGTCGCTTTCGGTGACGGTTTTCCGCAGCGTGTGCTGGAAGACGTGGCCGACGACGAACTCTTCCAGATAAAGCCCGGCCATGGTCGATCTCCTCCGCCGCCGCATCGCCCCGAAAATCGGAATCGATTTTTGGAAAGCACGATGCTTCAAAGTGTTAGCGTGCTTTGTGCGTCCGAAAGCGCGCAAGTCGCTCCAAGGGTTGATAGGCGCTGCCTACCGCGCTCGCAAGCCAGTTAACAAAGAGGGGCAGTTAACAAAGATGGTGAACCGTTCGTAAACCATTTCTGCCTACGGTCTTCACTGGGGCGGGAACGGACTCGGGCTAGGGGCATAGCGGACGGCATGGTTGTTTCGCATTTCCTGAAATGGATTCATACGGCAAGGGTCTCTGAGCGCGCCGCGGCAGCAAGCGCATTGGCTCGCGCCTACATCAATGCCGAACTGCCTTTCGAGGATCGCTGCGCGGCGGAGGCGGCGCTGACGCTGCTGCTCGACGATGCCTCGTCGAAAGTGCGGCTGGTGATGGCAGAGGCGCTGTCGATGAGCCATCACGCGCCGCTGCAGATCATCAGCGCGCTGGCGTCCGATCAGCCGGAAGTCGCCAGCCTGGTGCTGGCACGTTCGCCGCTGCTTACCGATGCCGATCTGATCGACCGGGTTGCCGGCGGCCAGAAGGCGATCCAGAAACTGATCGCCGATCGTCCGCGCGTCTCCATGGCGGTCGCCGCCGCGATCGCCGAAATCGGCGAGCCGGAAGCCTGCGCCACGCTTCTCGCCAACAGCGGCGCCGACATCGCTTCGCTCAGCTTCCGCCGTATCGCCGAACGCCATGGCCATCTGCCTTCGCTGCGCGAAGCGCTGATATCGGATGCGCGTCTGCCCGCTGACTGCCGGCATATGCTGCTGATAAAACTTGGTGAAACGCTCAAGGGTTCGCCGCTGGTCCTGGCACTGATGGGCCGTGTCAGAACCGAGCGCGTCATGCGCGACGCCTGCGTCAAGGCTTCCCTGACGCTGATCGAAGGCACGCGCCAGGAAGAACATGCGGCGCTCATCGAGCATCTGCGCCTGCGCGGCGACCTGACCGCAAGCTTCATCATTCGCACCATCGCGCACGGCAAGGTCGATTTCTTCGGCTCGGCGCTGGTCGCGCTCAGCCAGCAATCCGAACAACGGGTGAGGGCGCTGCTGGCCGGCGGGCACGACGTGGCGCTGCAGGCGCTGCTCCGCAGCGCTGGCCTGGCCGCGGCCACGCACGCCATCATCCTGCGCGCGCTGAAGGTCTGGCGCGAGGTCGCCAATGGCAAGCGCCTCGCCGGCGTCCAGGAAGTCAGCTGGCTGATGCTGAAGGAATTGGGCGGGCAGTCCGCCGAAGGCGATCTCGCCGGATTGGTCAAATCGATCCACCTCGATGCGCTGCGCGAAAACGCGCGCGGTCACGCGCTGGCGATCGCGGCGGCCTAGTGGATGCTATGGGGCGAGCGGCGAGGGTGTGGCATCCTTCGGCGCTGTCAAAACCACCATCAGAAGGAGGCGCCCCATGTCGCAATCTTTTGACACGAGCCGGTCCCTTACCGC
>NZ_JBVVQS010000066.1:0-41812 GCF_055811575.1 Mesorhizobium sp. WSM4815
CCCTTGCTCGATAGGATGGCAAACTGTTCGCGATGTCCTCGCACACCTGTTCGCGATGTCTCCGGTCCAAACAAAGGCCCACAAGGGGAGAAGGGAAGTGCCTTCACCAGTCCCCGACCGTCGCCTGTATCACCGCCAGCGCCGCCACCGCAGCCGTATCGGCGCGCAGGATGCGCGGACCGAGTGGAATCGCGGTTACGAAAGGCAGCTCCCGCAGCATCCTTCGTTCCTCGTCGGAAAACCCGCCCTCGGGGCCGACCAGCAGCCCGAGCTTCTTCTCCCGCACCGCCTGCAGCGCCGGCAGCGGATTGTTGGTGGAAGCATCCTCGTCGCAGTAGATCAACCGCCGCTCCTTGTCCCAGCCGGCCAGCAGGCGCTCGATTTTTTCCGCTTCGCGCACTTCCGGCACCGCAAGGATGCCGCATTGTTCGGCGGCCTCGACGACATTGGCGCGCAGCCGTTCGATGCCGGGCTTTGCCACCTGCGTGTGCTGGGTAATGACCGGTTGCAGGACGCCGGCACCCATCTCGACCGCCTTCTGCACCAGATAGTCGAGCCGACCCTGCTTAAGCGGCGCAAAGCAGTAGACGAGATCGGGCAGCGGCGGCTGCGGCCGCTGCAATGCCAGCACCTTCAGCCGCATCGTCTTTTTGGACCTGGCGGCGATAGAAGCCGACCATTCGCCGTCGCGGCCGTTGAACAACAGGATTTCGGCGCCCTCGCCGAGCCGCAGCACATGCATCAGGTAATGGCCCTGCTGCGGGCTCGCCTCGAACTCGATATCCGGTCCGAGGTCGTCCGGCACGAACAGCCGCTGCATCTTGTAATTGGCGCGCATCGCCGAGGAATGGGCGAGCCGGCTCTTGGCGTCAAGTCTCGGCCGACGGATGCCACACTGGCACATAGCCTTGCCTCAGCACGGCAACGGTGGTCGCCGGCGTGAGCAGGCGGATTGGACGGTCGGCAAAACCGCCGAACCCCACGGGATCGCCGTCCACCGGATCGCCCCCCACACGATCATCATAGCCTGCGAACGACCAGTGCAGCGCTTTGCCGCCGCGCATCGCATAGGCATTGCCGCCGTCCGCAACCATGGCGCCGTCCGGCAACCCGGCAAGCTCTTCTACGGATACGACCGGTGCCTGCCCACCCGACGCCAGCCGCTCCCTATGCAGCCGCTTGTCGACCTGTGGTGCGCGCGGCGCGGCAATGCCGAAGGCCATGCCGAAGCGCCGGACGAAGTCCCTGGCCCGCTCGCGCCGGCAGAAGAAGCAGGGCCGATGCCCGGCCGCGAGTGCGGTCACCTCGTCCAGGAAAAACAATTCGGTCCAGCCGGTCTTGCCACCGTTCCGGTTGCGGCCCATCGGCTCGCGCCGCACATTGCGGAATCCGCAGACGCAGATGATCCAGGCCTGCAGCGCCCAGCGTTTTTTCAGCAGCGTCTTCGTTTCGGGGTCATGGATGATGCCGCGATTGCCCATGAACAGGCCGCGCTCCGGCACGGCGTGGATGACGCCGAACGGGTCGACCCGATTCTGCAGTGGCATAGCTTTCTCCCCGAATACGTATCTTGGCCGGAATGACGGCGGCATGATATCGCTCGTCGCATCGTTTTCATGTCAGCAGGTTTTTCGATGCGGGTGCTGGTGGTCCAGAATTTCGACAGCGAGGGCCTTGGACAGATCGGCGCGGCGCTTGTCGAGGCAGGCGCCGATATCGACCTGCGCCGGCCCTATTGTGGCGAGATGCTGCCGCAGGACAGCGCTGCGCACGACGCCATGGTCGTGCTCGGCGGCGCCCAGAATGCGCTCGACGACGAGATCTGCCAGTATTTTCCTGGACTTCTCGACCTGACGCGCGATTTCGCCGGCAAGGATCGCGCCGTGCTCGGTATCTGCCTTGGCAGCCAACTGGTGGCGCGCGCCTTCGGCGGCGAGAACCGGATCGGCGGCGCCTCGGAATTCGGCTGGCACAAGGTCTCGCTCACGCCGGCGGCGACGGCCGATCCGGTGCTCGCTGCGCTGCCCGAAAATTTCCCGATCTTCGAATGGCACGACGACACCTTTGTCTTGCCCGAAAATGCCGTGCGGCTCGCCGGCAACGACGTCGCCGAGAACCAGGCGTTTCGCATCGGCCGCGCCGTCTATGGCTTCCAGTTCCATTTCGAGGCGGACCGGCCGATGGTCCGCGACTGGAGCGCATCTTTCGCATCGCTCATTGCCGAGCGGCACCCGGACTGGAGCGATCGGCTCGACGACGAAATGGCCCGCCACGGAGCGGCTGCCGATGCCGCCGGGCTGGCCATCGCCCGCGCCTGGGTGGCGACGATCTGATCAGTCAGTATCGACGTTGCATATTTGGCACGCCGGCAAAAATCCGCTGTGGACAGCATGTTTCGTGCTTGGCTTGTGGCCGCCCGCCACCCTAGAAGGCACCCGCTCTGCATCGTCCGTGCAACGCGATGAACCTTTTGGGTCACTCGCGCGACACATCGCCGATACAGAAAATGCCTAAAAGCAGCGAAATCGTCGAAACTTTGAGACGCTTTTTCCGTTTCAACCCATTCGTAACCCACCCCGTGCACAGATGCAGAAAGCCTAACCAAGAGATGACGTCCGTGAAAGCAGCGCTTCTGTCCTTTGTCATGTTGTCGGCCATAGTGTTGTGCGGCTTCGGCACCTACGCCGGCGACGCAGCCAACAACCACAACGCCGTCGACGGCTACGGCGTCACCGCCGCGCTTCGCTAAGCGCTTTAACCCCTCTCGCCTGACACCACCAGGATACGCTTGTCGGCACCGTCGACGACGAGCGCGCTGAGGTTTCCCGTCTGGTAGGCGAGCGTGTCGATATTGACGCGGTTGACCATCACCTCGGCCTCCGGCACCGGCGTGTGGCCATGCACCACGATCTTTGGATGCAGGCCGGAATGATTGTGGAAGACATCGCGGATCCAGATCAGGTCCTGCGCGCTCTGACTTTCCAGCGCAATGCCCGGCCGGATGCCGGCATGGCAGAAGAAGAAGTCGCCGAAGGTCAGTGAAAACGGCAGCGACTGCAGGAACTCGACATGGCTTTTCGGCACGGCCTCGACAAGTGCTGCATGGCCTTGCCGCAATGCCGCCTCGGACCTGCCGAACCACGCGCCGCCACCTTCATTGAGCGCTACGCCATAGGATTGCGCGGTCTGGATGCCGCCATAGCGCATGAAAAGCCCGTCCGCATCGGGAGTGTCGAGGAAGTCTAGGAAACCGATGTCGTGGTTGCCGGCGAGCATCAGGTGGCGCGGGTCGCGTTTTCGCACTTCGATCAGGAAATCGATGACGCCCTTGGAGTCCGGGCCGCGGTCGACATAGTCGCCGAGATGGACGACACGCCAGTCGGCCGGCCGCGCCTGGTGGATCTCGGCCGCAATCCGGCGGTACATGGCGGCGAGCAGGTCGAGCCGGCCATGCACGTCGCCGACCGCATAGATGCGCATGCCTTCCGGTCCGCGCGCGTCGAGAAAGTGGATGCCGGGGGCAGTCAATGCTTCCATCTCCGTGACCATGCCGCCACGGGAGTCTAACGCCGAAGCTGATCCTTGCCCATGTCGGTCACCAGACGCTTTCCGCACAGTGCCAGCGTTATGTCCATCTCCTTGCGGATGATTTCCAAGGCTTTGGTGACTCCTTCCTTGCCGAGCGCGCCGAGGCCGTAGAGGAAAGGCCGGCCGATATAGGTGCCCTTGGCGCCGAGACACAGCGCCTTCAGCACGTCCTGGCCAGAGCGGATGCCGCCATCCATATGCACTTCGATCGTGTCGCCGACCGCGTCGGCGATTTCTTCCAGCACCGAGATCGACGACGGCGCGCCGTCGAGCTGGCGTCCGCCATGATTGGAGACGATGATCGCGTCGGCGCCGGTCTTGGCCGCCATCAGCGCGTCCTCCTTGTCGAGGATGCCCTTCAGGATCAGCTTGCCGCCCCAGCGCTCCTTGATCCAGGCGACGTCCTTCCACGACAGATGCGGATCGAATTGCTCCGTCGTCCACGACGACAGCGAGTTGAGGTCGCCGACGCCCTTGGCGTGGCCGACGATGTTGCGAAAAGTCCGGCGCTTGGTACCGGCCATGCCAAGGCACCAGCCCGGCCTGGTCGCCACCTGCCAGACATGCTTCGGCGTGAAGCGCGGCGGCGCCGACAGCCCATTGCGGATGTCCTTGTGGCGCTGGCCGAGGATCTGCAGGTCGAGCGTCAGCACCAGCGCCGAGCACTTCGCCGCCTTCGCCCTGTCGATGAGACTGAGGACGAAATCCTTGTCGCGCAGCACATAGAGTTGGAACCAGAACGGCTTCCTGGTCACCGATGCGACATCCTCGATCGAGCAGATGCTCATCGTCGACAGCGTGAACGGCACGCCGAATTCCTCCGCCGCCTGCGCCGCCAGCATCTCGCCGTCGGGATGCTGCATGCCGGTCATGCCGGTCGGCGCCAGCGCCACCGGCATCGCCACATTCTCTCCGATCATGGTCGATTCCAGCGAGCGGTTGCTCATGTCGACCAGAACGCGCTGGCGGAACTTGATCTTTTGGAAATCCTCCTCATTGGCCCGGTAGGTGCTTTCGGTCCATCCACCGGAATCGGCATAGTCGAAGAACATCTTCGGCACGCGGCGGCGCGCCAGGTCCTTGAGATCGGCGATGGTGAGGATCATGCTCATAGGCTTCCCGCTGATGGTTCGCTAATTCGTCGCAATTCTTGGCCGGCGCTCACGAGCGTTTCCGTGCCGGCTCGCTGTCGCCGGCTTCTGAGCGCTGCATCAGCCTCAGACGCGACACGCGTTGCCAGTCGCCGCTGCGCTCGGCCTCGGCCATGGTGCGTTCGACATGGGTGATGTGGTCCATCGCAGCCTGCCGTGCGGCCGCCGGATCGCCGGCCTTGATCGCTGCGTAGATCGCCCGGTGCTGCGAAAGCAGCGCCTCGCGCGCGCCCGGCACGTTGAACACCAGGAGCCGGTTCTGGAACACGCCCTCCGACAGCAGCCGGTAGCACGAGCGCAGCGTGTGCAACAGGATGATGTTGTGCGCGCATTCGCAGATCGCGTGGTGGAACTCGACGTCGATTTCCGCCTCGTCGTCGAAATTGCCGGTCCGGTGCGCCTCGTCCATGCGCGCCATGATGCGATCGAGCAGCGCCAGGTCGTCTGATGTGGCGCGCCGCGCCGCATACTCGGCCGCCACCGCCTCGATCTCGCGGCGGTATTCCAGATAGTCGGTCGCCGCCTTGCGGTGCATGGAGATCAAGTCCGTCACCGGCTTGGTGAACAGCTGGCCGATGACGTCGGCGACATGGGTGCCGCCGCCGGCCCGGGTCGTCAAAAGCCCGCGCCCCTCCAGCGCCTTCAGCGCATCGCGCAGGATCGGCCGCGACACCTCGAACCTGCGCGCCAGCTCGCGCTCGCCCGGCAGCCTGTCGCCGGTGCGCAGAACGCCTTCGAGGATCAGACTCTCGATCTGCTGCACCACCTCGTCGGCGGTGCGGGAATGCTCGATCCTGGAGAAAATGTCGCTCAACGGGGATGGCCTGGGGAATGAACCGGTGTCGTGCAGGATAAAGCCTGTGTCGGCAACTGGTCAAATTATTTATCCAGTTCGCCCACTTGGCCGGGTCCGACGTCGTCCCGGCATATCGCTTTCGGCTAATTTGTCGTTTGCGTGCCCCGGCAATTGGCTCTAGAGGGACGCGAGTGCACCAGGCCCGGGGGACCAGCCGTGGCAGATGACCCGTCCAATCCAAAATTCCAGCCGCGCGTCGAAGGCAGCGTCATGGGCTTTCCCGCGCATGAGGGACGGCCTGGCGCGCTCGGCGAGGTTCACGCCCGTCCGCATCCGCTGGTCGAGAAGCCGCGCGTGCTGGTGCAGCTTTCGTTCATGACCGAAGCCGGCTCCGGCGTCGACCAGGCAGTGCTTTCCGAACTGTCGCGGCGCCTCGGCATCGCCGCGCCTGACCCTCATGCCCGCCACCACGCGATGAAGTGGGGCAAGGGCTCGCTGCGCTGGGAACGGCATACGGAATTCTCCACCTATCTATGGGAAGGACCGCTCTCCGAGAGCGGCCAGCGCCAGGAAGGTTCGCCTTTCGGCAACGGCTTTTCGCCGCCGGGAACGGTGATTTCCGGCATCAGGCTCGAAATCCGCAAATGGACGCAGGCGAGCGAAAGGCTGATCGCCGGCTTCGACCCGACCAGCCTGTGCTATTCGCTGGTCGAGCGCGGCAATGCCGCCATCGTCACCGATTTCCGCCAGGACGGTGACGGCATGACCCGCATGCTGGTGCTCGACCGCGGCCTGACGCCGGCACGCACCGGCGCGCTGGCGCAGCGGCTGATCGATATCGAAACCTACCGCACGCTGGCCATGCTTGGCCTGCCGCTGGCGCTGATGCTGTCCGGTCGCGCCCGCCGCATCGAAGACAGGCTGGCGCAGACCACATTGGAAATGAAGGTCGCCGAAACCCGCGACAACCAGACGCTGCTTGCCGACCTGACCGAGCTTGCCGCCGAACTGGAGGCCGATGCAGCCTCCAGCCTCTATCGCTTCGGCGCCAGCCGCGCCTATGACGGCATCGTCCGCGAACGGCTGGAGGCGCTGGAGGAAGAGGCGGTGCCCGGCTATGACACCTGGGGCGGCTTCCTGCAGCGCCGCGTCGCCCCCGCCATGCGCACCTGCCGTTCGGTCGAGGAGCGTCAGGCCAATCTGTCGACCAAGCTCACCCGTGCCACCACGCTGCTGCGCACCTGGGTCGACGTCGAGGTCGAGAAGCAGAACCGCGATCTGCTGGCGTCGATGAACAACCGCGCCCGCCTGCAGTTGCGGCTGCAGCAGACGGTGGAGGGTCTCTCGGTCGCCGCCGTCTCCTACTACGTCGTCGGGCTCATCGGCTACCTCGCCAAGGGCGCCTCGATCTTCGGCCATGCCGTCGCGCCCGAGGTCGTCACCGCCGCCTCGGTGCCGCTCGCCATCCTGCTGGTCTGGTGGGGCGTGCGCCGAGTGCGCCGCCTGCACTCCGAACCCGCCAAGCCGGCAGGCAATCTCCCACCTTGAGGGGGAGATGTCGCCGAAGGCGACAGAGGGGGGAGAAAGTCAGCGCTTCCCTCTCGCCGACCCGCGCAAGATCGTCCCGATTTCGGCCAAAGCAGGATTTGCAACAAGCGCCTGCCGCTGGTAAAAGATTTTTACCAGTCGATCGAAGGAACTGTCGATGTCCGGCCTGCTGATGCCGAAGCCAGACGACGCCACGATGCGCCGGCGCGACGAGATCGTCGCCGATATGCGCATCATCGTGCCCGGCGAGGGCGTCGTCGACGCTGCCAATTCGATGCGCGCCTTCGAGAGCGACGGCCTCACCGCCTATCGGCAGCTGCCGCTGGTCGTGGTGCTGCCCGAAACGGTGGCGCAGGTCTCGCGTGTGCTGAAATATTGCAACGACCGCAACATCCGCGTCGTGCCGCGCGGTTCCGGCACCTCGCTGTCAGGCGGAGCGCTGCCGCTGGAAGACGCCGTGCTGTTGGTGATGAGCAGGTTCAACCGCATTCTCGAGATCGATTTTCCCAACCGCATCGTCGTCGCCCAGCCGGGCGTCACCAATCTCGGCATCACCACCGCCGTCGAGCAGGAGGGCTTTTATTACGCCCCCGATCCATCCTCCCAGATCGCCTGCTCGATCGGCGGCAATGTCGCGGAGAATTCCGGTGGCGTGCATTGCCTCAAATACGGCCTTACCGCCAACAATGTGCTCGGCATCGAGATGGTGCTGATGAACGGCGAGGTGGTGCGGCTCGGTGGCAAGCATCTCGACGCGGAAGGCTACGACCTGCTCGGGGTGATGACCGGTTCCGAAGGGCTGCTCGGCGTCGTCACCGAGGTCACCGTGCGCATCCTGAAGAAGCCGGAGACGGCGCGCGCGCTGCTGATCGGCTTCCCGACCAGCGAGCAGGGCGGCCAATGCGTCGCCGACATCATCGGCGCCGGCATCATCCCGGGCGGCATGGAGATGATGGATCGTCCGGCGATCCATGCGGCCGAGGATTTCGTCCATGCCGGCTATCCCCTGGATGTCGAGGCGCTGCTGATCGTCGAGCTCGACGGGCCGGGCGTCGAGGTCGATCATTTGATCGGCCTGGTTGAGGCAATCGCCTATAGGAACGGCTCGACCACATGCCGCATCTCGCAATCGGAGCAGGAGCGGCTGAGTTTCTGGGCCGGCCGCAAGGCGGCCTTTCCGGCGGTCGGCCGCATCTCGCCGGACTATTACTGCATGGACGGCACCATCCCGCGCAAGGAACTGCCGCGCGTCCTGCACGGCATGCGGGAACTTTCCGAAAAATACGGGCTCGGCGTCGCCAACGTCTTCCATGCCGGCGACGGCAATCTGCATCCGCTGATCCTCTATGACGCCAACGTGCCGGGCGAGCTCGACAAGGCGGAAAGTTTCGGCGCCGACATCCTGCGGCTTTGCGTCAAGGTCGGCGGCGTGCTGACCGGCGAGCACGGCGTCGGCGTCGAGAAGCGCGACCTGATGCCGGAAATGTTCAACCAGATCGACCTCGACCAGCAGATGCGGGTCAAATGCGCATTCGACCCCAACCATCTGCTCAACCCGGGCAAGGTGTTTCCGCAGCTTCGCCGCTGCGCTGAACTCGGACGCATGCACGTGCATCGCGGCCAGACGGCGTTTCCGGATATTCCGAGGTTTTGAGTGGGCATGTTGGCGCTTGAACACCCCCCTCTGTCCTGCCGGACGTCTCCCCCTCAAGGGGGGAGATTGGCTGCTCGCGCGCCTCACCCTTCTTTCAACGTTGAAGATTGGCGAAGCCGGACGCGACATCTGATCTCCCCCCTTGAGGGGGAGATGTCCGGCAGGACAGAGGTGGGCGCGAAGGAACACAGCGTTCTCGAATTTGCACATGGCGCAACGCCATGACCACCTTCACCGCCGCCACCACCGCCGAAACTCTCGCCACCGTCGCCTGGGCGGCGGCGGAAGAAACGCCGCTCGAAATTCTTGGTCACGGCTCCAAGCGCGGCATCGGCCGTCCGCTGCAGACCGAGCACACGCTCGACCTGTCGAAACTGTCAGGCGTGACGCTCTACGAGCCGGCTGAACTGGTGCTGTCGGCGAAATCAGGCACGCCGCTCGCCGAGATCGAAAAATTACTTGCCGAAAACGGCCAGCAGCTGGCTTTCGAGCCATTGGACTATGGCCCGCTGCTCGGCGGCGAAAAGCGAACAGGCACGATCGGCGGCGTGCTGGCCGCGAACCTTTGCGGTCCGCGCCGGCTGAAGGCGGGGGCGGCGCGCGACCATATTCTTGGCATAGCAGCGGTTTCCGGGCGTGGCGAGGCGTTCAAATCGGGCGGCCGCGTGGTCAAGAACGTCACCGGCTATGACCTGTCCAAGCTCATGGCCAACAGCTGGGGCACGCTTGCCGTTCTTACCGACGTCACCTTCAAGGTGCTGCCCGCTGCCGAGACCGAAGTCACGCTGGCTGTGCGCGGCCTGCTCGACGATCATGCCGCGGCCGCTATGGCGCTGGCACTCGGTTCCAGCGCCGAAGTGTCGAGTGCTGCCCATCTTCCCGAACGCGTTGCCGCACGGGTCGCCGGCGGCGGTCTCGGCAGCACCGCCGCGACATTGCTGCGCGTCGAGGGGTTCGGCCCGTCGGTCGCCTACCGCATCGCAGCGCTGAAAGATCTGCTCGGAAATGCCGGCCCGCTCGAGGAAATCTCGGGCGAGGTCTCGCATTCTGTCTGGCGCGATATCCGCGATTGCGCGCCGTTTGCCGACGGCCTGGAAAAGCCGGTGTGGCGCGTGTCGATGGCGCCGGCGCAAGGCCACCAGATGGTGCTGGCGCTGCGCATGCAGGCGGCCGTCGATGCCTTTTATGACTGGCAGGGCGGACTGATCTGGCTGCGCATGGAGCATGGCGATCCCGAAGCCGATCTTCTGCGAGCAGTAGTGAGACAGTATGGCGGCGGCCATGCGACGCTGGTGCGCGCCGCCCCTTCGCATCGCGCCGCTGTGCCGGTGTTCGAGCCGCAGGCGCCGCACCTGGCAGCATTGTCGGCGCGGCTCAAAGCCGAATTCGATCCGAAGGCGATCCTCAACCCCGGCCGCATGGCTTAGGAGGTACGAGATGCAGACCAATTTCTCAGCTGCCCAGCTTGCCGATCCGCATGTCGCGGAATCGGAAAAGATCCTGCGCAAATGCGTGCATTGCGGCTTCTGCACGGCTACCTGCCCGACCTATGTGACGCTTGGCAACGAACTGGATTCGCCGCGCGGGCGAATCTACCTGATCAAGGACATGCTGGAGAACGGCCGACCGGCCGACAAGCAGATCGTCACCCATATCGACCGTTGCCTGTCCTGCCTCGCCTGCATGACAACCTGCCCGTCGGGCGTCAACTACATGCATCTGGTCGACCATGCCCGCGTCCATATCGAGGAAACCTACAAGCGGCCGCTGCCCGATCGGCTGACGCGCGCCATGCTGGCCTTGGTCCTGCCTTATCCCTCGCGGTTTCGCGCTGCGCTCAAGCTGGCAAAGCTCGGCCAGCCATTCGCCGGATTGCTGGAAAAGCTCCCGACGCTGAAGCCGCTGGGGGCGATGCTCAAGCTCGCCCCGGCGTCGGTTCCTGCGGCCTCGCCAATGGCTTCGCCGGGCATTCATGCCGGGCAGGGCACGAGCAAAAATGGCCGCGTCGCCATCCTTACCGGCTGCGCGCAATCCGTGCTCGATCCCGCCATCAACGACACGACGATCGCGCTGCTGACGCGGCTCGGCGTCGAGGTCGTGGTTCCCGAGGGCGAGGGCTGCTGCGGCGCGCTGGTGCATCACATGGGCCGCGAGGCGGCAGCCCTTGCCTCGGCCAAGCGCAATGTCGACGCCTGGACGCGCGCCATCGAGCAAGGCGGGCTGGATGCCATCGTCATCACTGCGTCGGGCTGCGGCACCACCATCAAGGATTATGGTTTCATGCTGCGCCTCGATCCCGCCTATGCCGACAAGGCGGCGCGGGTGTCGGCGCTGGCCAGGGACATCACCGAATATCTGGCAAGCATCGATCTGCCCGAGCCGGTGCGCAAGCCCGGCACCATCGTCGCCTATCACTCCGCCTGCTCGATGCAGCACGGCCAGAAAATCACCCGCCAGCCGAAGGAGCTTCTGGCCAAAGCCGGCTTCGTCGTGCGCGAGCCGCGCGAGGGGCATTTGTGCTGTGGCTCGGCCGGCACTTACAACATTTTGCAATCGGAGATTTCGGCTCAACTGCGTGACCGCAAGGTGAGAAATATCGAGGCGACCGGTGCTGAAATCGTCGCCACCGGCAACATCGGCTGCATCACCCAGATTGCGTCCGCCGCGAAACTGCCGGTGGTGCACACGATAAAGCTGCTCGACTGGGCCTATGGCGGGCCGCAGCCGGAGTGCGTTCCGGACAGCAGGCAGCCGTTGCAGCGGAGTGATCCACCGGCGCTGCCGGCTTATTCCGCTGCGAGCTTGTCCACCACGCCATAGGTCGCATGGTAGCGCGCGCGCTGGCGGCTGAGCGCCACCATCGTGTTGCGCAAAAGAATCGCCACGGTGATCGGGCCGACGCCGCCCGGCACCGGCGTGATCCAGGACGCCACATGCTTGACGCTCTCGGCGTCGACGTCACCGACGATGCGGCTCTCCCCGTCCGGTCCGATCTCGGAATTGATGCCGATGTCGATGACGGCCGCACCGGGCTTGACCATGTCGGCCTTGATCAGCCGCGGCTTGCCGACGGCGACGAACAGAGCATCGGCACGCCGCGCATGCGCGGCCACTGAGCGCGTCATGTGGTGGCACACCGTCACCGTCGCGCCCTCGCTCATCAGCAGGAAGGCGATCGGCTTGCCGACGATCTCGGAGTGACCGACGATGACGACCTCGAGCCCCTTGAGATCGAGACCGGTTTCCCTGAGCAGTTCGACCGAAGCGGCGGCCGTGCAGGGTGCGAGGTCGAGCTGGTTGTAGACGATGTTGCCGATCGACGCCGGATGCATGCCCTCGACGTCCTTGAGCGGATGCACCGCCGCTTGCAGCGTCTTGATCGGGATATGCACCGGCACCGGCCGCTGGATGATGATGCCGGTGACGCGCGGATCGGCGTTCAGGCCGTGGATCGCTGCTTCGAGTTCGCCGGCGGTGATGTCGGCGGGAAATCGTCTTTCCTCGAAACCGATACCGGCCAGTGCCGCCTTGGCGCGCTGGTTGCGCACATAGACATCGACTGCAGCCGTGTCGCCGACGGTGATCGATATCAGTTTGGCCGGAAAGCCTTCGGCGGTTGCGATCGCTGCATCCTCGCGCACCGAGGCGATGATGCGTTGGGCGACCGGACCGCCCCGGAGATAGCGGCT
This sequence comes from Mesorhizobium sp. WSM4815, assembly GCF_055811575.1. Classification (NCBI taxonomy): domain Bacteria; kingdom Pseudomonadati; phylum Pseudomonadota; class Alphaproteobacteria; order Hyphomicrobiales; family Phyllobacteriaceae; genus Mesorhizobium; species Mesorhizobium sp. WSM4815. Next base: position 12,427 of record NZ_JBVVQS010000066.1, read on the forward strand.
GTCGTCGGACAGGGACATTGTGCTTAAGCCTTTGTCTGGAAGCGTTGCAGCCGACATAGCAAAATACCGAGGAGAATGGCAGCGAGAATGCGAACCGCCATGCCGCGGGCGCGACGTACCACCCGATCCTGACAAACTAAACCATCCTATGGCGTCCCGGAAACAGAAAGGGCAGCGGCGGTTTGCCGCGCTGCCCTTTCGTGACCGACCGTATCCCCACACGGCCCGTCCCCCGTATTCCGATGGATCCCGAGACTTCTGGACAGACTCGGCAACAATTACATCACCACAACCGTCGTGCCAACATCGACCCGCTCATAGAGATCGACGACGTCCTCGTTGCGCATGCGAATGCAGCCCGACGACACCGCGCCGCCGATCGTCCATGGCTGGTTGGTGCCGTGGATGCGGTAGAGCGTCGAGCCGAGATAAAGCGCGCGCGCGCCGAGCGGGTTCTCGACGCCGCCGGCGACATAGGTCGGCAGATAACGGCCGTTGGCGGCCTCGCGCGAGATCATCTGCGCCGGCGGTCGCCATTCGGGCCAGACCTTCTTCTGCGAGATCTTGTGCTTGCCGGCCCATTCGAAGCCCGGCTTGCCGGTGCCGACGCCATAGCGCCGCGCCTTGCCGTTGTTCTCGACCAGATAGAGGAAATTCTCCCGCGTATCGATGACGATCGTGCCCGGCTTCTCCGGGCCGTCGTAGGCGACTTCCTGCGGCAGGTAGATCGGGTTGATCTGCGGGCGCGCGATGATGCGCTTCTTGGCCGGCGCTTGCATCGCGGCTGTGTGCAGCTGAGCCGGTTGCGCCTGCCGCTGAGAACGGCGCTGCGGCTTTTGCATCTCTTGCCGGTTCTGGCGGACGATGCCCGGCGCGCGGCCAAGCTGCAGCACCCAGGGCGCCGAAAGGTCGGGGCTCACCATCACTGGCGGCCTGTCGGCATAGCGATCATTGGCGCTGGAGGGCGTAGCGGCGGCCAGTACGGCAGCGGCGCCGAGCAGCGGGAACAAAAATGTCTTCATTGGAACGCACCCTGATCGTCGAACACGCCGGGGCGCACAAGCGTCCCCGATGTCGCGAACATTGGGCGCGGAGCAGCAACCGAAACATGAATCGGAATGCGTAAAATGCTGCATTGTCAGTAAAGCTTTCGGTGTGGTTACCGGCCGGTTCAGGAATCTGGTAAAGCCGCGGTAAAGGCAGCGCTGAGGCGCATTAACCAATGGAATTGTGCCATGGATGAGAAGACAGGCCTGCTGGCTGGACCCGATGGTATCGCGCGCTGCTTCTGGCACGGCAATCTGCCGGACTATTTGCACTACCACGATCACGAATGGGGCCGGCCGGTCGACGACGACCTCAGGCTGTTCGAAAAGATCTGCCTCGAAGGCTTTCAGTCGGGGCTGTCCTGGCTGACCATATTGCGCAAGCGCGAGAATTTTCGCGAGGCGTTCGCCGGCTTCGATATCGACAGGATCGCCGCCTTCACCGAACAGGATGTCGAGCGCCTGCTCGGCAATGCCGGTATCATTCGCCACCGCGGCAAGATCGTCTCGACCATCAACAACGCCGGGCGCGCGCGTGAATTGGCCGACGAGGCCGGCTCGCTGGCGGCCTGGTTCTGGAAGTTCGAACCCGGCCCGGACGAACGGCCCGAAATCGTCGATCTCGCCCATCTGCGCGCCAATCCGACCACGGTAGTCTCGGTGCGGATTTCGAAGGAGCTGAAGAAACGCGGCTGGAGCTTTGTCGGCCCGACCACCGTCTACGCCTTCATGCAGGCCATGGGGCTGGTCAACGACCATCTCGAAGGCTGTGTCTGCCGCGAGCAGGTCGAGGCGGAGCGCAAGGCGTTCAAAAGGCCGAAGTAGCGTCGTTCTTGCCTTCTCCCACAAGGGGAGAAGGCAAGGGGGCGCTCAACAACTCAAGCGCCGGCGCCGGCCAGAAAGAGCCCGGCAACGATAGCCGCTATCGTGGCAAACGCCGGATAGATCACGAGCAGGCTGGTCAGCAGCGCATCGCGCATGGTCGGCCCCGTACGCTTGTCTGCGGCAACCTCGAACGGTCCCGCCATTTGGGCTGCAGGTCCCGGTGCATGATGATCGGCCGGCCTCAGCTGGGCGGGCAGCTCGCGGGTGCGGCTGTCGTTGATGTCGAATTTCTGCGCCAAGGTCATGGCCCGAACCCCTTGTTTCGGCGCGCTTTATCGGCTGCGATTGTGTCGGCACGATGCCGCGCTTATGGCGGAATTGTTTCAGCTCCTTGCCTTCTCCCGCACGGGGAGAAGGCAAGGAGCAAACCCTTGCCGCGCCAAGCCCCATCGGTTAGGACACGCCCACTCGAAACAAGTCAGCTTTACCTAGCGAAAAGACCCATGCCATGGCCGACAAATCGGAAAAGATGAAAGCGCGGCTGCCGCGCGGGCTTGTCGATCGCGGCGCCGAGGATATCCGTGCCGTCGAGAAGATGATGGCGACGATCCGCTCGGTCTATGAGCTGTACGGCTTCGAGCCGGTCGACCAGCCGCTGATCGAATACACCGATGCGCTGGGCAAGTTCCTGCCCGATCAGGATCGGCCGAACGAGGGTGTGTTCTCCTTCCAGGACGACGACGACCAGTGGCTGTCGCTGCGCTACGATTTGACCGCGCCGATGGCCCGTTTTGTCGCTGAAAACTTTGAGCGCCTGCCGAAACCCTATCGCAGCTACCGCTCCGGCTGGGTGTTCCGCAACGAAAAGGCCGGCCCTGGCCGCTTCCGCCAGTTCATGCAGTTCGATGCCGACACGGTCGGCACGCCAGGTGTCGCGGCCGACGCCGAAATGGCGATGATGATGGCCGACGTGATGGAAGCGCTCGGCATCAAGCGCGGCGACTACATCATTAGGGTCAACAATCGCAAGGTGCTCGACGGCGTGCTCGAGGCGATCGGCCTTGGCGGCGACGAGAATGCTGGGCGCCGGTTGCAGGTGCTGCGCGCGATCGACAAGCTGGACAAGTTTGGACCGGAAGGCGTCAAGCTTTTGCTGGGCAAAGGTCGCTGGGACGGCGGTAAAGAGGGCGAGGGGGATTTTACAAAGGGGGCTGGGCTAGACGAAGTTCAAGCAGCGTTCATTGTCGCCGTCGTTCTTCACAACCAACACGTCGAGGCTGGGCTCAAAAACGATGTAGGAAAATGGAACAGGGTACTTGAGGCCAACCCCACCGCCGAAGCGGGATTTGCTGAACTCAAAGAGATTGAAGCGCTTGTCCTGGCTGCCGGCTATGGTCCGGACCGCATTCGCATAGACCCCTCCGTCGTCCGCGGCCTCGAATATTACACCGGCCCGGTCTATGAAGCCGAACTGCTGGCCGAAATTCCCAACGAAGAGGGAAAAATCGTCCGCTTCGGCTCGGTCGGCGGTGGCGGGCGCTATGATGGCCTCGTCTCGCGCTTTCGCGGCGAGCCGGTGCCGGCGACCGGCTTTTCCATCGGCGTCTCCAGGCTGATGACGGCGCTGAAGAACCTCGGCAAGCTCAATACATCGGACGTGATCGCGCCGGTCGTCGTGCTCACCATGGACAAGGACACGGACAGTCTCGGCCGCTACCAGAAAATGGTGGCCGAGCTGCGCGCCGCCGGCATCCGCTCGGAAATGTATCTCGGCGGCGCCGGCATGAAGGCGCAGCTCAAATATGCCGACCGCCGCGGCAGCCCGGTCGCCATCATCCAGGGCGGCGACGAGCGGGCGAAAGGCGAGGTGCAGATCAAGGACCTGATCGAGGGCGCCCGGATGTCGGCGGAGATTGTGGACAACGCCGAATGGCGCTCCGCGCGCCCGGCGCAGGTGACGGTGGCGGAAAGCGATCTGGTTGGCGAGGTAAGGAAGATACTGGCGGCGCAGGCGGCCGACCGTGCGAAGGGTGGCGCGTGAACACCCCCCTCTGGCCTGCCGGCCATCTCCCCCTCAAGGGGGGAGATGGGCAGCCGTACCGCCGGCACTTACCTTTCAACCTTGAAAATAGGGCGAAGGCTGCGACGAGACTAATCTCCCCCCTTGAGGGGGAGATGGCCGGCAGGCCAGAGGGGGGTGCCTCGCACCCAACCGATCAATGACCTCCCGCTACCCCGCCATCGCATCAGACATCACAAAACTCTTTGCTGCGCGAAACACGCATGCGGTCGAGGTGGCGGTGCTGCAGCCGGCCGACCCGTTCCTGGACATGGCCGGCGAGGATTTGCGCCGGCGTATTTTCCTCACCGAAAGCGAGACCGGACAGACGCTTTGCCTGCGGCCGGAGTTCACCATCCCGGTCTGCCTCGACCACATTGCCAGCCAAGCCGGAACGCCGCGCCGCTATTCCTATCTCGGCGAGGTGTTTCGCCAGCGCCGCGAGGGCGGAAACGAGTTTTTCCAGGCCGGCATCGAGGATCTCGGCGACGGCGACATCGCACAGGCCGATGCCCGATCGCTGGCCGATGCGCATGCGCTGCTTTCGCTGGTGCTGCCGGGCCAGGAACTAACGATCACGCTCGGCGACCAGACTGTTTTCGAGGCGGTGCTCGCCGCACTCGGCCTGCCGCGCGGCTGGCGCATGCGGCTGGCCCGCGCCTTCGGTTCGGCGGCGATGCTGGAGGCAGCGCTGGCAGACCTCGCCAACCCGCCGCGCAACGGCCAGCTCGCCGGCGCGGTCGCAGCCCTTGTCCTCGACGGCAATCTGGAAGCGCTTTCCTCGCACATCGCCGGCGGCATGGAACAGGCGGGTCTGTCGGCGTCGGCCGGACGGTCGCCGACCGAGATTGCGCGGCGCTTGATCGAAAAGGCCGAGCTGCGCAGTGTCAGGCTGTCGAACGAGGCATTTTCGGCGCTTAAGGATTTTCTGGCGATCGATGTGACGCTCGACGGCGCGGCAAAAGCGCTCGAAACCTTCGCAGCCGGCGCCGGCGTTTCGCTGGGCGCGGCGCTCGAGAATTTTTCGGCTCGCGCCAAGGCGATCGAAGCGCTTGGCCTGTCCACGGCAAAAATCCGCTACGACGCCGCCTTTGGCCGTCCGCTCGATTACTACACGGGCCTGGTCTTCGAGATCGCGGCGGAAAACGGTGACCGGCCGCTGGCCGGCGGCGGCCGTTACGACCGCTTGCTGACGTTGCTCGGCGCGAAAACGCCGATCCCCGGCGTCGGCTTTTCCGTCTGGCTCGACCGCATCGAAACGTTGCGGGAGAAGGCGCAATGATCACCCTGGCGATTCCATCGAAGGGCCGGCTCAAGCAGCAGGCGCTGGAGGTGCTGGCCGAGGCCGGGCTTGCCGTCAGCCTGCCCGGCGACGAGCGCAAATACCGCGCCCGCATCGAAGGCGTGGAAGCGGTCGAGGTGGCGTTCCTGTCGGCGTCAGAAATCGCAGGCGAAATCGGCCAGGGCTCGGTCGACCTCGGCATCACCGGCGAGGATCTGTTGCGCGAAAGCGTCGCCGACTGGGAGGCGCGCGCGGAGATCGTCGCCCGCCTCGGTTTCGGCAATGCCGATGTCGTGGTGGCGGTGCCCGACATCTGGCTCGACGTCGATACGATGGCCGACCTCGACGATGTCGCCGCCGATTTCCGCCAGCGCCACGGCAGGCGGCTCAGGATAGCCACAAAATACTGGCGGCTGACGCAGCAGTTTTTTTCGCAAAAGCACGGCATCCAGGTCTATCGCATCGTCGAGAGCCTCGGCGCCACCGAAGGCGCGCCGGCGGCGGGATTGGCCGATGTCGTCGTCGACATCACCACGTCAGGCTCGACGCTGCGCGCCAACCATCTGAAGGTTTTGGCGGACGGCGTCATCCTGCGATCGCAGGCCTGCCTCGTCGCATCGCGGAAGCCGCGTGCGGCGGCCGACGAGGCTGTCATGCGCGGCATCGCGGCGAAGATGGGTGCCTTCCCTCCCCCTTGAGGGCAGGGTGGACAGCCGCCGAAGGCGGATGGACGGGTGGGGTCGTTGCGGCAGTGCTCGACGCGAGACACCCGCCTCGCTTCGCGAGGCACCCTGCCCTCAAGGGGGAGGGGATTGCGCTCCAAAACCATCAACGGGATTTCCACCACCCCGGCAGGCTGATAGACTCGGGTCGCCTGCGGAGGAGACGGCAATGCCGATCAATCTCGACGAGTTGAAGAATGCCACCAGCCTGCGCGGTCGCCGCCCGGGCAATGGGGCCACGTTTGTCGCGCCGGTCGACGGCAGGGCGCATGTATCGGGCGAGCGCACCGTGCCGCTGCTGCAGCAAACGATCCCGGCGCTGCTTTCGGACACCGTCAGCAAATACGGCACGCTCGATGCCGCCGTCTTCGTCGACCAGGACAAGCGCTTCACCTGGAGCGAACTTTCAGACACGGTGGACGCGCTGGCCGCAGGCTTCCTGGCTCTCGGCCTGGCAAAAGGCGACCGCGTCGGCATCTGGTCGCCGAACCGCTGGGAGTGGCTGGTGACGCAATTCGCCACCGCCCGCATCGGCCTGATCCTGGTCAACATCAACCCGGCTTATCGGTTGGTCGAACTCGACTATGCGCTGAACAAGGTCGCTTGCCGAGCGCTGGTCACGGCCGTCAAATTCAAGAGCTCCGACTATCTCGGCATGATCGAGACGCTGGCGCCGGAGATCGCGACGGCGACACCGGGCGAGCTCGATGCGAAAAAATTGCCGGCGCTAAAAATCGTCATCCGCATGGGTGAGGAGCATTCGCCCGGCATGCTCAATTTCACCGACGTGCTGGCGATAGGCGGGCGCGACGAGCATGATAGCCTCGACCGGATCTCCGAGGGGCTGAAGCCCGGCGATGCCATCAACATCCAGTTCACCTCAGGCACGACAGGCGCGCCCAAGGGCGCGACGCTGACCCACAACAACATCGTCAACAACGGCAATTTCGTCACCTCGGCGATCAGGCTCACCGTCGACGACCGGCTGTGCATCCCGGTGCCGCTCTATCACTGCTTCGGCATGTCGATGGGCACGATCGGCTGCGTCACCAAGGGCGCGACGATGGTTTTCCCGGGCGAGGGGTTTGATGCCGGCGCCACGCTGAGAGCGGTGGCGGGCGAGCGCTGCACCGGCCTCTATGGCGTGCCGACCATGTTCGTCGGCCTGCTCGACCATCCGGATTTCGACACCTTCGATCTCACCAGCCTGCGCACCGGCATCATGGCCGGCTCGCCGTGCCCGATCGAGGTGATGAAGAAGGTGGTGTCGCTGATGCACATGGCGGAGGTGACAATCGCCTATGGCATGACCGAGACCAGCCCGGTGTCGTTCCAGAGCAGCGTCGACGACCCGCTGGAAAAGCGCGTCTCGACCGTCGGCCGCGTCCACCCCCATGTCGAGGTCAAGGCGATCGATGGCGATGGCGCGACCGTTGCGGTCGGCGCGCCGGGCGAACTCTGCACGCGCGGCTATTCGGTGATGAAGGGCTATTGGGACGACGAGGAAAAAACCCGCGAGGCGATCGATCCCGACGGCTGGATGCACACCGGCGACCTCGCCACCATCGACGCCGAGGGTTATTGCAACATCGTCGGCCGGGTCAAGGATATGGTCATCCGCGGCGGCGAGAACGTCTATCCGCGCGAGGTCGAGGAATTTCTCTACCGCCACCCCAAGGTCAGGGAAGTGCAGGTGTTCGGCATCCCCGACCCGAAATTTGGCGAGGAGCTTTGTGCCTGGATCGTGCTCAAGCCGGGCCAGACCGCCACCGACCAGGAGATCAAGGCCTTCTGCGCCGGCCAGATCGCCCATTACAAGATCCCGCGCCACATCCGCTTCCGCACCGAATTGCCGATGACGGTGACCGGCAAGCCGCAGAAGTTTCTCATGCGCGAGGCGATGGTTGACGAACTCGGCCTGGTGACGCCGAAGACGGCTTGAAGCGGGGTGTGAGCACTCTTTCCGCTTCAATCCGACTGTGCCAGCTCGGTGCTGGCAAGGCTAAACCGCCGGTCCTTCGAGCCCGCTTCTCTCGTGCGACTTCCACAGGTACCAGCCGAGGACGGTACCGAAGAAGAATGTGTGGGCAATGAACTGCACGACCGGGCTTGCTTGCAGGAACCAGGGGAATGCGATCGGCGCGATCACATAGAAATTGACGAGCCACAAGGCGAGGCCAAAGATACTGCCGAGACCGATGAAGGCTGCTCGCCCTCGCAGCATTGCGGCAATCTCCCCGAACACGATCCCATAGGCGATGGCCAGGATCAAATGTACGACCACGCCGGCGATGCTGGCCGTCAAGAGCGGGTAGCCGGGATCGAGGGCTTCCGGTCCAAGCGCGATGGCGCCGATCATGCGCAGGGGCATGAAGAACGCTTCCGCCCCCATCATGAACGCACTCGTCGCCATTTCGAAGGCCGCAAAGACGATGCCTGCGACAATGCCCGCGACGGCCCCCTGCTGGAGTCCCCATCGGATGTCGCGTGGCGTCACCGGCGTATGGATATAATCACGGTAAGCCATAACACTGCTCCCTATTCTGGACGCAGATTCCTCCGCAAAATCAATGCCGGGAACGCGTCTGCGGTTCCGAGCGTCGGGTATAATTCACGAGGATTTGATTGAAGTTGATGTTTCTCGGCCGAGCTGACGGTTCGGCTCTTTGCCCGCATCGACGCTGCAGCCATGCAGCTTTCCACGACCGCCCCAAGCCGGCTGTTACCTCGCGCGAGACCTCAACTGGCTCCATAGATCGTAGCCCGCAAGGAGGACGCCGATGCCGACCGCAACGCCCAGATCGGGATGTGGGACGAAACGGACTACGACGCCGAAAAACGCCAGAAAAGCTACAAACGCCAGGACGGCCAGGAAGCGGCTCAAATTCACCTGTTGTCCTCCATTCGACCCGTCCTCAGCCCCCGTAGATCAGGTTGGGCAGCCCGTACACGATCTGCGGGAAGACGTAGATGATGACCATGCACAGGATAACGATCAGCATATAGGGCATCATTCCGCGGAAAATATCCGAAAGCTGAACATGCGGCGGCGAAATGCCCTTGAGGTAGTAGGCCGACATCGCCATGGGCGGCGACAAAAAGGCCGTCTGAAGGTTGACTGCGACGAGCACGCCGAAAAACAGCGGATCGATCTCGAAATGCGCCAATAGCGGCAGGAAGATCGGAACGAAGATCACGATAATCTCCGTCCATTCCAGCGGCCAGCCCAGGATGAAGATGATGATCTGGGCGACGATCAGAAACATCAGCGGCGACATGTCGAGGCCGGTGACGAAATCGCTGATCAGTTGCTGGCCTCCCAGATAGGCAAAGACCGAGGCGAAGGTCGCGGAGCCGACGAACAGCCAGCACACCATCGCGGTCGTGCGCGCCGTCAAATAGACGGACTCCTTCAGGCGTTGCCACGTCAGGGCCCGGTAGGCGGCGGCCAGCACGACGCCGCCGAGCGCGCCGATGGCGGCAGCCTCCGAGGGCGTGGCAAGGCCGAACAGGATAGCGCCGAGCACCGCGAGGATCAGGGCCGCCAGAGGGACGAAGGAGGTCAGCAGCATCCAGCTGATTTGCAGGACCGAATAGTGCCCAACCTCGTCTCGGGTCGGCTTCGGCGCCACCTTCGGCTGCAGCACCGCCACCGCCACCACATAGATCAGATAAAGGCCGGCAAGCAGCAGTCCTGGAAGCAGGGCTGCCGCATACATGCGGACCACCGACACACCCGCCGTCGCGCCATAGACGATGAGCAGAATCGACGGCGGAATGAGGATGCCGAGGGTTCCGCCCGCGCAGATCACTCCCGAGGCGTAGCTGACGTCGTAACGCGCCTTCAGCATGGCGGGAAACGCCAGCAGGCCCATCAGTGTCACGACCGCGCCGACAATGCCTGTGGCCGTAGCGAAAAGCGTGCAGGTGATGAGGGCGGCAACCGCCATGGAGCCAGGAACGTGCCTGGTGGCGATATAGAGGGTGCCGAAAAGACGCTCGATGATATTGGCCCGCTCGACGATATAGCCCATGAACAGGAACAGCGGGATGGCAGTCAGCACGTCGTTCGAAATCACGGAATAGGTCTGGTTCACGAACAGATCGAAAATTCGGTTGTTGAAGAAGCCGCCGATCCAATGCTCCGCAAGCGTCCAGCCGTCGGCGCCATCCTCAACCGCCCGTTCGTAGGCGCGCCACATCCGTCCCGGATTTAAATAAGCGTAGTAGCCGAAGGCGACCCCGAGCGCCATCAAAGTGAACGCAACCGGGAAGCCAAGGAAGATCGCCAGAAGCAGAATGAGCAGCATCGCGACGGCGACCTGGGGATCGCTCATCTGTCTTCTCCGTCGCGGTCGGGTTTATTGTCGGGGTGGAGGAATGGGAGGTCGACTGCTTCTGAACCGTGATGCAGAACATCGAGCGTCTTGGCTTCCATCAGCACCTTCTCGGTCTCTTCCAGGTCTTCGGCCGCGCGCGGCCATGTTCCGGTTCGCAGACAGACGACGCAGCGGAACACCTGGGCAATCCCCTGCACGAAGAGCAGGATGCCTGCCGCCACGATGACGGCCTTGAACTGGAAGATCGGAATCCCGGCCGGACTGTTCGAGCTTACCTCGAGATAGCGGAAGCTGCGCGCGGCATACTTCCAGCCGGCCAGAATCAGCGCTGTGACGCCTGGGAAGAAGAAGATGATGTAGAGGACAAGTTCGACCGCCGCTTGCACGCGCGGCCTCCACAGACGGTAGATGAAATCGCCCCGCACATGCCCGTCCCGCGACAAGGTGTAGGCGCCGGCCATCATGAACATGGTGCCGTAGAGCATGTAGCTGAGGTCGAATGCCCACGCGGTTGGCGCGCTGAACAGGTATCGCACGACAACTTCATAGCTCACGCCGAGCGTCATGACGACGACGCTCCAGGCGAACACCTTTCCAAACCATGCCGAAAGTTCATCGGCGAATGCAATGTAGCGGAGCATGTGCAGGGTTCCGTCAGGTGCAATCCGGCGGCCCGCAAGACCGCCGGATTTGCCAAAGCGGAGGCGCGAATTAGAGCTTCAGCTTGCCGGGGAAATGATGTTCGTAGGCCAGTGTCAGGTCGGCTGAATTCATAAGCTCGTAGTAGACGACGCGTTCGACCCATTGGCGCTGGCTGTCGAGCACCCGCTTCATGAACTCATCCGCCTCCAGCGTCGGGATGATCTTGTCCCAAGCCTCGAGTTGTGCGTCGAGAATCTCCTTCGAGGTGCGGTGCACCGTGACACCGTGCTCGGTCTGCAGCTTCTGCAGGTCGGCCGAATAGTTGTCGAGGGCGAGCGCGGTGTTCGCGGTGCTGGCCGCCTCCACGCCATATTCGAGAATGGCCTTCAAATCATCGTCGAGGTCGTCGAACACGTCTTTATTGAACAGGAATTCGAACGACTCGCTCGCCTGATGGTAGGATGACAAGGTGTAGTGCTTGGCGACGTCCTGCGAACCGAAGCGAAAGTCGGATGACGGATTGTTGAATTCGAAGGCGTCGATAACCCCGCGCTCCATAGCCGGCACGATTTCACCGCCGGGCAGCTGCGCCACGCTGAGGCCAAGGTTCTGCATGAGATCGGCGGCAAGACCGACCGTCCGATACTTGAATCCCTGCAGTTCAGCGGTGGTCGTGACAGGCTTCTTAAACCAGCCGAACGGCTGCGCCGGCATCGGGAAGCCATAGAAGCCGACGACGTTGAGGCCCATGATCTCCTGCGTCAGCTCGCGGTAGAGATCCTTGCCGCCGCCCTGGTGGAACCAGGCGAGCATGGTGGTGGCGCTGCCGCCAAACACAGGGCCAGTTCCGAAAAGCGACGCGGCCTTGTGCTTGCCGTACCAGTAGACGGGGACGGTATGCGCGGCGTCGATGACGCCGTCATTGACGCCATCCAGCACCTGGAACGCGCCCACGACCGCACCCGCGGGCAGGAGCTCGAACTTCAGCCGGCCGCCGGACATCTTTTCGACGCGCTCTATGTATTGCCGCGCGAAATCCATCCAGATGTCCGAAGCAGGCCAGGAGGTCTGCATCTTGATAGTGACCGGCGACTGCGCCAGTACGGCCGGGGCCGAGAGCGTCGTCGCTGCAGCCGCACCGGCGGTGATGGCTGTGGACTTTTCCAGGAACCCGCGACGCGAGATTTTCTTGTCGGACATTTACTCCTCCCATGTTGTAAACGCTTCTGCCACAACCAGAATATGCGAACTCGCCCCTTGCGCAACCAGTTTCGCTGCCGGTGACATCGGCATCGGGCTTCGGTCTGGCACAAGCGACAATATGTTTCCGCATTCGACGATTTTTTAGTCGGCGCTTATCCTTGTTCTGGCCTACATAACGAATGTAGGACTGCTGCGCGGCATGCCAAGGCGGTCGGACCCTCTGGCCGACATCCCCACCCTCACGCCGCCAGCACCGCCTCGTCCAGGGCGCGAATGATCTTGGCCAGTTCGACGCATTCGTCATGCCGGACCTTGTTGCGCCGCCAGGCGAGGCAGATCGTGCGCTGCGGCATCGGTTCCTGGAACGGCACGATCTTCAAATCGCGCATGGCGCTGGCCGGCCCTGCCGCCATTTCCGGGATAAGCGTGACGCCGAGCCCGTGCGCCACCATCTGCAGCAGCGTCGTCAGGCTGGTCGCGCCATAACTTGCCATTGCCACCGGTCGCACGCTGCCGCAGACGGCAAGCGCCTGTTCGCGCAGGCAATGGCCTTCCTCCAGCAGCATCAGCCTTTCCAATGCCGGGCTTTCCGGCGGAACCGGCGGCGAGGCGAAGGCGGGATCGCCGGCCGGCACGGCAAGGAAGAACCGGTCGGAGAAAAGCGCCTCGGTGATCAGCCCGGACTGATCGAGGGGAAGGGCCGCTATGAAGGCGTCGAGCTTTCCCAGGGCGGTGTCCTCGACCAGCGACGCAGTCACCGTTTCACGCAATTCGAGCTGCAAGGCCGGGAAATGCCGTTTCAGCTCCGGCAGCACATGCGGCAGGAGATAGGGCGCCACCGTCGGAATGATGCCGAGCCGGAAGCGACCTTCCATGGCGGGGCGGCCGCGCCGGGCCGTGGTCTCGATCTCGCGGATGTCAGCAAGAATACGCTCGATGCGCGGCAGCATGGCCAGCGCCTCGTCGGTCATCCGCACCGATTTGCCGCCGCGCTCGAACAGCCGGCAATTCAGCCGCAACTCCATCTCCGCTATCTGCGACGACAGCGCCGGCTGGCTGACGCCGGCCAGCTTCGCGGCACGGCCGAAATGCAGCGTCTGTGCTAGCGCCTCGAAATATTGCATCTGCCGGACGGTGAGACCTATCATAAGCAAAACCTATCGCAACAAACAGGAAAGGCAATTTGTTTTTATCGGCAAGGCGGCCTAGTCTGGAACCATTCCAGAATGGCGTGGCTCAGGGCCCGTCCGGAAATCAACAATCCCGGAAATCAACAAATCCCGGAAATCAACAAGTCGGAGAGAACGATGGACGCAAAGACCGATGACACCAGCGCCGGCAAATGCCCGGTCGCGCATGGGTCGGCCGGCAGGACTAACCGTGACTGGTGGCCAAACCAGCTTGACCTTGCCGTTCTCCACCAGCAGTCGAGCGTCTCGGACCCGATGGGCGAGGACTTCGACTACGCCAAGGAGTTCAAGAGCCTCGATCTCGATGGGGTGATCAAGGACCTGCACCAGGTGATGACCGATTCGCAGGATTGGTGGCCGGCCGATTTCGGCCATTACGGCCCGCTCTTCATCCGCATGGCCTGGCACAGCGCCGGCACCTATCGCATCGGCGATGGCCGTGGCGGCGCCGGCGCCGGCCAGCAGCGTTTCGCGCCGCTCAACAGCTGGCCGGACAACGCCAATCTCGACAAGGCACGCCGGCTGCTGTGGCCGATCAAGCAGAAATACGGCAGGAAGATCTCCTGGGCCGACCTGTTGATCCTCACCGGCAACGTCGCGCTGGAATCGATGGGCTTCAAGACGTTCGGCTTCGCTGGCGGGCGCGCCGATGTCTGGGAGCCCGAGCAGGACGTGGATTGGGGGTCGGAAACCAAGTGGCTCGGCGACGAGCGCTATTCCGGCGACCGCGAACTTCGGGGCCATCTCGGCGCCGTGCAGATGGGGCTGATCTACGTCAACCCGGAAGGGCCGAATGGCAAGCCCGATCCGTTGGCCTCGGCACGCGACATCCGTGAAACCTTCGCACGCATGGCCATGAACGACGAGGAAACCGTGGCGCTCATCGCCGGCGGTCACACCTTCGGCAAGACCCACGGCGCCGGCGATGCATCGCTGGTGGGGGCGGAGCCGGAAGGCGCCGGCATCGAGGCGCAGGGCCTCGGCTGGTCGAGCAAGCATGCCACCGGCATTGCAGGCGACGCCATCACCTCGGGCCTCGAGGTGACCTGGACCACGACGCCGACCAAGTGGAGCAACAACTTCTTCGATAATCTGTTCAACTACGAATGGGAACTGACCAAGAGCCCGGCCGGCGCCCATCAGTGGACGCCGAAGGGCGGCGCCGGTGCAGGCTCCGTGCCGGACGCGCACAATCCGTCGAAGCGCCGCGCGCCGGCGATGCTGACCACCGACCTCGCCCTGCGGGTCGACCCGGCCTATGAGAAGATCTCGCGGCGTTTCCATGAGAATCCGGATCACTTCGCCGATGCCTTCGCTCGCGCCTGGTTCAAGCTGACCCATCGCGACATGGGTCCGGTTGTCCGCTATCTCGGCCCGCTCGTGCCGAAGGAAGAGCTGATCTGGCAGGACCCTGTCCCGGCCATCGATCACGAACTGATCAGCGAGCTGGACATCGCCTCGCTGAAGGCGAAGATCCTGGCCTCTGGCCTGTCTGTTTCCGAACTGGTCTCGACCGCCTGGGCCTCGGCCTCGACTTTCCGCGGCTCCGACAAGCGCGGCGGCGCCAACGGCGCACGCATCTGCCTGGCGCCGCAGAAAGACTGGGACGTCAATCAGCCGACCGAACTGTCGAAGGTGCTTGCGCAGCTCGAAGGCGTCCAGAGCGAGTTCAACGCCGGGCAGACAGGCGACAAGAAGGTCTCGCTTGCCGACCTGATCGTTCTCGGCGGCGTCGCCGCGGTCGAGAAGGCAGCGAAGGACGGCGGCCATGACGTGGAGGTGCCTTTCACGCCAGGCCGCATGGACGCCTCGCAGGAACAGACGGATGTCCAGTCCTTCGCCGCGCTCGAGCCAAAAGTCGATGGCTTCCGCAATTATGTCCGGGGCAAGCAGCCGATGTCGGTCGAAGCGATGCTGGTCGATCGGGCGCAGCTGCTGACCTTGACGGCGCCGGAGATGACGGTGCTCGTCGGCGGGTTGCGGGTGCTCGGCGCCAACACCGGCAAGTCGAAGCACGGGGTGTTCACCGACAGGCCGGGCACGTTGACCAACGATTTCTTCGTCAACCTGCTCAGCATGGACACGGTCTGGGATCCGGCCGCCGGCTCCGATGAAGTCTACGAAGCGCGCGACCGCAAGACCAAGGCGGTCAAGTGGACCGGCACCCGCGCAGATCTGATCTTCGGCTCGCACGCGCAGTTGCGTGCGCTTGCCGAGGTCTACGGGTCGGCGGACGCCGGGCAGAAGTTCGTTAGGGATTTCGTCGCTGCCTGGACCAAGGTGATGAACGCCGACCGCTTCGATCTTGCCCGATCCTGAGGCGGCAAGTGATTCTCTAACAAAAAAGCGCGGGCCTTGACCCGCGCCTTTTTGTATTGAAGCCTTGGAAAATCAGTCCTTCTCGAAGATACGGGTCTTGGCGACCACGCCGGCGATGGCGCCGCCGATCAGCGGTGCGACGATGAACAGCCAGAGCTGGCCGATCGCCGCACTTCCCGAAAACAGCGCCGGGCCGATCGAGCGGGCCGGATTGAGCGACGTGCCGGTCACCGGAATGATGGCGAAGTGCAGTCCTGCCAGCGTCAGGCCGATGACGAGGCCGGCAAAGGCCGTCGCGTGGCTGCCGCTGGTGACGCCGAGGATGACCGTGACAAAGGTGAAGGTTCCGATCAGTTCCCACAGGAGCGCCGAGCTGACACCCCACTTCGTCGCATCCCAGCCGTTGGCGCCGAAGCCGCCGGTATGGCCGCCGACCTGCCCGGAGACGATGATCCACAGCGCCAGCGACGCAATGATGGCGCCGATGACCTGCGCGATCCAGTAGGGGATGACGTCCTTGGCCTCCATTCGGCCGGCGAGGAACACGCCGAGCGTCACCGCCGGGTTGAGATGCGCACCCGAGATCGGGCCGATCGCATAAGCCGCCGCGATCAGGCCGATGCCGAATGCCAGACCGATGCCTTCCTGGCCGAGCGGCAGCGCGCCGCCGAAGCCGCCCGTCACCACCGAAGCCGTGCCGATGAACACCAGTAGAAATGTGCCTAGAACTTCCGCCAGGTAAGTCTTCATTGCCCTCTCCTTGTAATTTCCCGCCGATCCGCTTGCAGTTCTTGGCGAATCACGCAGCGGAAGACTATCGCAACTTCAAAAGTTTGAAAGCATAGCAATGCGAGGGCCGCTGATATCAAGAGAGCTGCGTTTGATCTGGCGTTCTCACGGGGAGAGGGTCAGGGTGAGGGGGCAGCGCAAACCTGAAGCGAGCGCCCTCTGCCCGCAAGACTCTCCCCGCTTGTGTGCGCCGGTCGCGCGCTTTAGAGCAGGACCCGGAATTGATTTGCTGAGTAACGGAATAACAAGATGCGACTGGGCGGACGGCTGGCAGCAGCCATCGAAGTGCTGGAGGATATCGGCCGGCGACACCGGCCGGTCGCCGATGCGCTGAAGGATTGGGGCCTGTCGCACCGCTTCGCCGGCGGCGGCGATCGCGCCGCGATCGGCAACATCGTCTATGACGCGCTGCGGCGAAAGCGCTCGGCCGGCTGGCTGTTGGGCGAAGATACGCCGCGCGCCATCGGTTTTGGCGCGCTGCTGCTCGAATGGAACCAGACGGCGCAGTCGTTGAACGAAGCGCTCGACGATGACAAGTTTGCGCCGCCGCCGTTGAACGACGATGAACTGAAGGCCATCGCTGACCGCCAGGTAAACGATGCGCCGCCGGCGGTGCGCGCCGATATTCCGGATTGGTGCGAACCGTTTTTCGAGCAGGCCTTCGGCGTCAGCTGGGTCGATGAAGGTGCGGCGCTGGCGACCCGCCCGCCGCTCGACCTTAGGGTCAACACGCTGAAGGCCGATCGCAACAAGGTGCTCGCCGAACTGGCCGAGACCGGCGCCAGGGCTGCACGAATTGCGCCGCACGGCATCCGCATCCCGCCGATCGCGGGCGACGGCAGGCACCCGAACGTGCAGGCCGAACCGGCCTTCCAGAAAGGCTGGTTCGAGGTTCAGGACGAAGGCTCGCAGATTGCCGCCACGCTGGCTGGCGCCGAGGCCGGGATGCAGGTTCTCGACTTTTGTGCCGGAGCCGGCGGCAAGACGCTGGCCCTGTCGGCGGCGATGGACAATCGCGGCCAGGTGTTTGCCCATGATTCCGAAAAAGCGCGGCTGGCGCCGATCTTCGACCGCATCCGCCGCTCGGAAAACCGCAACGTGCAAATCGTCACAAAGCCGACGGAACTCAGCCCCCTCGCGGGCCACATGGACATCGTCGTGGTCGACGCGCCCTGCACCGGCAGCGGCACCTGGCGGCGCCGGCCCGATGCCAAATGGCGGCTGACGCAGAAGCAGCTCGATGCGCGCAAGGGCGAGCAATCGGCGATCCTCGATGTCGCCAAGACCTTCGTCAAACCGGGCGGGCTGCTGGTCTACATCACCTGCTCGGTGTTCGACGAGGAGAATGGCGAGCAGGTCGCTGCCTTCAGGGATCGTAACAGCGGCTTTGTCCCGGTCGATCATCGCCAGCTCTGGGACAGCCGCTTTCCGGGCCACGAGGCGGCCGCACGCATCGGCGCAGCAGGCGGCATTGCGTTGTCGCCGGCGTTGAGCGGTACCGATGGGTTTTATGTCTGCGCACTGCGCAAGGGTGGCTGAACCTTGCCGGCGGGCTGATTGCTGCAGTGCAGCAATAGCGATTGCCTGCCGCTCATACCTCTGCAATAAGCTTTTCTGACAGGAGCGTGACAAGCTATGGCAGCAGAGATCGTACCCGCCCCCAATTATGAGGATCGTGTCAGGACGTCCTTCGCGCGCCAGAACGCCATGATGACGATCGGCGCCGAGCTGACGTTGGTGACGCCGGGCATCATCGAGATCGAGATGCCCTATTCGGCGGCGCTGACTCAGCAGCATGGCTTCCTCCATGCCGGCGTCATTTCGACGGCGCTGGACTCGGCCTGCGGCTATGCCGCGTTCTCGCTGATGCCGGAAAGCTCCAGTGTGCTGACCATCGAATTCAAGGTCAATCTGCTGGCGCCGGGCCGGGGCGAGCGTTTTCTGTTCCGCGGCTCGGTGACCAAGCCCGGCCGCACCATCATCGTCGCCGACGGCCAGGCCTATGCCTTCGCCGTCGACGGCGAGGCCAAGCTGATCGCCACCATGACTGGAACGATGATGATGGTGGTCGGGCGCGATGGCATTGAAGGCTGATCCGATGCGCAAGGCCGTCAGAATTGCCGGCAGGGACGTTCTTTTCGTGATGGCGGCGCAGGCCGAATACGGGCCGCATCTGCAGCGGCTGTTCACGCCTGTCATGACAGGGGTGGGGCCGGTCGAAGCGGGTGTCAGGCTGGGCGCGGAACTGTCATGGCTCAAATCTGAAAAGGCGCTGCCGGATCTCGTCGTCTCGCTCGGTTCGGCCGGCAGCCGGACACTGGAACAGACGGAAATCTACCAGGCCGTTTCGGTCGCCTACCGCGACATCGACGCCTCGCCGTTGGGCTTCGAGAAGGGCGCGACGCCGTTTCTCGACCTGCCGGTGACGGTGCCGCTGCCGTTCAGGATTCCAGGCATAGGCGAGGCGACGCTGTCGACGGGCGCGGCGATCATCTCCGGCAGCGCCTATGATGCGATTGGCGAGGACATGGTCGATATGGAGACCTTCGCCTGCCTGCGTGCCTGCCAATTGTTCGGCGTGCCGCTCGTCGGCCTGCGCGGCATTTCCGACGGGGCTGCCGATCTCAGGCATGTCGGGGACTGGAAGGAGTATCTCCATGTCATCGACGAGAAGCTGGCGGATGCGGTGACGCGGCTGGAACAGGCGATCGGCTCCGATGCGCTGCAGTTTGGACCATCGCATGACGCGGAAACGGAGTGAGGGAGACGCCTTCGCAACCCATTGCGCCGACTCGTTTCTTTCTCTAAACGCTCGCCATGAAGATAGCCAATCGTCCCGACACCGTCCTGCCCGACACCGTCCTGCCAGACACCGTCCTGATTGTCGATTTCGGCAGCCAGTTCACGCAGCTCATCGCCAGGCGCATCCGCGAGGCCGGCGTCTTTTCCGAGATCGTGCCGTTCCAGTCGGCCGAAGCGGCGTTCAGGCGCATCAATCCGAAGGCGGTGATCCTCTCCGGCGGCCCGGCCTCGACCGGCGACATCGGCAGCCCGCGCGCGCCGCAGATTGTCTTCGACGCCGGCGTGCCGGTGCTCGGCATCTGCTATGGCCAGATGGCCATGTGCGTGCAGATGGGCGGCGTCGCCGAAAGCTCCGACCATCGCGAATTCGGCCGTGCCTTCGTCGAGATCCAGAAGGACAGCCCGCTGTTCGAGGGCCTGTGGGCGCCCGGTCAGCGCCATCAGGTGTGGATGAGCCATGGCGACCGCGTCATCTCGCTGCCCAAGGGATTCGAGGTGTTCGGCAAATCGGAAGGCTCGCCCTTCGCCATCTTCGGCAATGTCGAGCGCAAGATGTACGGCATCATGTTCCACCCCGAAGTGGTGCACACGCCTGACGGCGCCCGGCTGCTGCAAAACTTCGTCCACAAGATCGCCGGCATCGAAGGCGACTGGACGATGCGCGCCTACCGCGAGCACGCGGTCGAGACGATCCGCAAGCAGGTCGGCAAGGGCAAGGTCATCTGCGCGCTTTCGGGCGGCGTCGATTCCTCGGTCGCAGCACTCCTGATCCACGAGGCGGTCGGCGACCAGCTCACCTGCATCCTTGTCGACCACGGGCTGATGCGCAAGGACGAGGCATCAGGCGTGGTGGAGATGTTTCGCCAGCACTACAATCTGCCGCTCATCCTGGTCGACGCCTCGGACCGCTTTATCGGCGCGCTCGAGGGCGAGTCGGATCCGGAAAAGAAGCGCAAGACCATTGGCCGGCTGTTCATCGAGGTGTTCGAGGAAGAGGCCGAGAAACTCGGCGGCGCCGATTTCCTGGCGCAGGGCACGCTCTATCCCGACGTCATCGAAAGCGTCTCCTTCACCGGCGGCCCGTCGGTGACGATCAAGTCGCACCACAATGTCGGCGGCCTGCCCGAGCGCATGAACATGCAACTGGTCGAGCCGCTGCGCGAACTGTTCAAGGACGAGGTTAGGGTGCTCGGCAAGGAGCTCGGCCTGCCCGACAGCTTCGTCGGCCGGCACCCGTTTCCCGGACCCGGTCTTGCCATCCGCTGCCCGGGCGGCATCACCCGCGAAAAGCTGGAGATCCTGCGCGAGGCCGATGCCATCTATCTCGACGAGATCCGCAAGGCCGGCCTCTATGACGCCATCTGGCAGGCCTTCGCCGTGCTGCTGCCGGTGCAGACCGTCGGCGTCATGGGCGACGGCCGCACCTATGAATTCGTCTGCGCGCTGCGCGCCGTCACCTCGGTCGACGGCATGACGGCGGATTTCTACCACTACGACATGGCGTTCCTCGGCGCCGCCGCCACCCGCATCATCAACGAGGTGCGCGGCATCAACCGCGTCGTCTACGACGTGACGTCAAAGCCGCCGGGCACAATCGAGTGGGAATAAAGGTGAACCATTCGCGAGCTTTCGGTAACCATCGATCAGAGTTGTATAAGCCTCTGAAGCAACTTAGTTTTCCTTACTCCATTTATCGCCATCTATCGCCTCGAAGCGGAATCAATTGGCGGTAAATTTGACGGCATGCGTTTCTGCCTTCTCTTTCATGCCATGCGATACCGTCGTCCCGCCGATTGCAAAGCGCACTCCCTTCTTGCCCATCAAAGCATTGAAATTGAAAGATTATTCCTAAACAGTTGACGGTAAAATCAATGACGGTAAAATTGGCGTCCGAGAAACCCAAGTTGTGATCCGATCCTCGTCATTATGTTAACAGATATTGCCCTTAAGCGACTGAAACCAAAGCACAAAATGTACAAAGTTGCCGACCGTGACGGTATGTACGCGGCGGTGTCTCCGACTGGGCAGATTGCGTTTCGGTACGACTACCGGACGAATGGTCGGAGAGAGACTGTGACGCTGGGCCGATATGGGAACGGAGGCCTCACGCTGGCAGAGGCGCGCGACCGCTGCCTTGCCGCGCGAAAAATGGTGGCAGCCGGAAAGTCGCCGGCGCATGAAAAGCAGCGCGACAAGCGTCGCCTGTCAGCCACGGCGAGTTTCGGGGATGAAGGCAAGCGCTGGTTCAAGGAAGCGAAGATGGCGGATAGCACCCGCTCGATGCGCGAGGCCATTTTCGATCGCGACATTCTGCCGATTTGGGAGAAAAGACAATTAACCGAGATAACACCTGACGACTTGCGGGCGCTCTGCGCAAAGGTGAAGGACCGTGGTGCGCCGGCAACCGCTGTTCATATCCGCGATATCGTGAAGCAGATATATAGCTTTGCCATTCTGCACGGGGAGAAGATCGCCAACCCCGCGGACGAGGTGGGACCGGCCTCAATTGCCACGTTCGAGGCGAAAGACCGTGCTCTGTCGCCTACAGAAATCCGGATAATGCTGAAAGAGTTGGAAAGCGTGCCGACGCTGCCGACCATTCGGCTCGGCCTAAAGTTCATCCTGCTCACGATGGTCCGGAAGAGTGAACTACTCGAGGCGACTTGGGACGAGGTCGATTTCCAGAACGCCGTCTGGAGCATCCCAAAAGAGCGAATGAAACGGAAGAAGCCGCATAACGTCTACCTGTCACGCCAGTCCCTCGACATCATGATCGCGCTCAAGACTTGCGCGGCGAACTCCCGATATGTGCTGCCGTCCCGCTACGATGCCGACGAGCCCATGTCGCGCGCGACCTTCAATCGGGTAACCACGGCGATTGTCGAGCGGGCAAAGAAGCAAGACTTTCCGCTCGCGCATTTCACGGTGCACGACCTTCGGCGCACCGGTTCAACACTCCTGAATGAGATCGGATTTAATCGCGACTGGATTGAGAAATGCCTGGCCCACGACGACAGCCGGTCCTCTCGAGGTGTCTACAACAGAGCTGAATATGAGCTGCAGCGTCGTCATATGCTGCAGGAATGGGCGGACATGATCCATGCGTGGGCGGCAGGCAAAAAGCACACCCCCACACTTCAGCCCCCTGCGGAGGCAGCGATTATCCTTGATCCGACTTGACAGGTCGCGTCTTTCGGAGTCTTACGTCAGGAGCAGGGCTGGTCTCGATTTTTCCGGCAGATGACGCATTCCGCCGCTCCTCGATCCAAGCTTCGACTTCTGCCAAGTCCCAGACAACGCAGCGGGGAGTGAGATTGAAGCGTCGTGGGAACTCGCCACGCTGTTCCATCTCATAAACAGTCGTATCCGATAGCGGAACGATTTCTCGCAGCTGCGACCGGCGAACAGTTCGCACTACTCGACACGACCCGATGTGTGGCAGAACCGGAAGTGGGTCCGGCTGCCCAATTTCGATGCCCTTGAATTTATCGACTTCGGAAGACGGCTGCCGTTTGATCATTTGCGTGACCGGGATGGGTTGCCTTGCTGGCCAACAATCGCGCAACTTTTCGAGGTTTCGTACAGCCCTCAATTGCGACCACGTATCCTTGCCTACTGACGTGAAGACTCAAGGGCATTCCACTGCGGATTATGTCGGGACCGCACCACCAATGGGATCCATCGAGCAGGCTCTCCATAAGATCCGACAGGCGATCCTCGCTGCCGGCTTGTCGAGGCCCGAATATCTCAAGCTGCGCGCTTACAATGACCTTGCGCCAATTGACGCGTTAATCGGCCGGCGCGGATAGATCGCAGCGGAGGGGAAGCGCCGCGAGATTACGCTCACAGCCGCGAGAACGCGAAGGCCGCCGGCTTCGCAGTTATGCCGTCGCCGATCTCACCAATAATGAGAGATGCCGACATGGACAGCGAGACTTGGTCGTTGGTTCAACGGCAGCAGGCTCGGCGGTCGCAACGGCTACCTTGGCAAATGCTGGGATGAGAAACGTTGCATCGCCAACATCTTCATCGAAGATGTGCGCGCATACTTCGAATTCCTGCGTGCCAGGCGTGGCTGATCGCGGAGAACTACAGAACAGCCGATGCCGACCGCCAAAAGGAAAGACAATGAAGGCGAGCATAGTTCCCGCTCCGCTTGGTTGTCTGCGGAACCGGACCGAGTGTTGGAAAATGAAAGTTGGGGACAGTGCTCTCCGGCAGTTGATTGCAGACGTATCACAATGCGTATTACGCCAACTCAACCACGCGGGGAAAATCGATGGCAAAGAAACCTAATGAGACTACGAGCAAGAAAATTGCTTCTACGGCATCCAAGTTGCTTCGTTCTAAGAGCTCCTCAAAGGCAGTCAAATCGGTCGCGGGATCCGCTCTTACGCAAAGGGTGAAAAAGAAGAAATAGCGCCGGTTTGACAGACATGAAGCAGTTCTTTGGCCTCATTCAGAAGCGCGCCAACTGTCAGACGCCCGTCGCCTGAAGGCGCTGAAGGACGAGAACGCGCGGCTCAAGAAGCTGCTGGCGGAGCAGATGCTCGACAATGGGATTCTGAAGGATGCCGCCGCAAAAATGTTTGGGCCCGTCCGGGCAAGGTGTCGCGAGATCGCGAATGACCTATGAAAGGGCCGATACGTGGCCAGCGCATTGCGCCGATCAACATCTTCGCCGCCAGCATCGAACATCACCTGGGGAGCGGGGGTTGTGGAAGTTCAACGGCGTCAATCCAAAGGGCATTCGACCCGAGACCGACGCGAAGATCTCTGATTTGATCGGGATGCTTGAAACATTCGCGTCAACCCCGTCAGCGGGAGACGAGCGCACCCTTCTTCAGACATGGTGCAATGCGGCCGTTTTGCATTGCGATCAGGAATGACATCGCTCACGGCGTGCCACCAACTTGGGAGATACGCTGAAATTTATGAACAATCCTCGCTGGCATGGCGAGACGCGCAAGAGACCGTCCAGCGACTATGGGCCGACACTCTGTCGATCTCGTTCGCCGCGCGTTCGCCGTTCTTCTGCGCGTCACTATTGGCGTTTCGACAGAGAAGATGGCGTTGATCGAGCTTGCGAACCCATCTCTGCTACGTGCCCTGCGCCGCGAATTATTCTGAGCGAGATGGCCTGCAAAGACTATAATCCGACCTTCGAGAAATACTAAATCCGCAGCGATGGCTTCCTATTTCCCCGCGAGCGCTACACTGGTCACCTTAAGAACGACTCGGAAGGCGTGCAAGCAGGAAGGCATGGGGCCCGGCGACGGCCTGGTACAATGGCGATGAGATTAATTCCTATGCAGCAAGCTTGAGCGCTGGCGTCCCTATGTGAAAAAAGGAACGCCCGAGTCGGGCAGTACGGCAAAAGTCTGGTTCGATAATGTTTTCCACGACCTTGTTGTCGAACTGGAAAACGGTGATTCGTTGCAAAGCACACTATGACCAGCGTGATCTCGGACGACGAGACGATACTGTTTGCTGTTCTAGCACGGGATCCCCAAGAGCCGATTCAGAAGGTTATTCGCCGCGGGAGCAACACCTTTAAGGAGGAGTTGCGCTCGGTGAGCAAGAAATTATCCGCTGGGCAGCATGGCAAGGTGGAATCCGCCAAGTAGTGTCGGTCAGAATGAGCAGATAGGCCGTCGGCTCTACGAAGAGCCGATGTTGAGGGGTACGGCCGGCCAGCCGAACTTCTCCGGCCTTCGGCTCAATCACTTTGAGGAGTCGCGCGGCAGCGAGGTATCGCTCGATCGCCTTGGCGCTTCCGGCATCGATCGCAAGGTTTCAAGCTATCTGGTCCCTCGCGCTCAAACGGCCGGCGAAACCTTCGGCAAGCCGAAGACGTTTGACGGATGGGCCATCGTGGCGGCCAAGGAACTCGTCCAGGCAAAGAAAGAGCCCAAGCTTCCGGTCCACGCCTCACCGGTCGATGATGAAGAGCCCAAGGACAACGTCTATCACGCTCACGTTGTACGGCCCGACGCGCTGAACTCCTACCTTATGGCGCTCCACTTGAAGCACATCTTCACGAGCTACGGGAAAGTCCACTCGGTCGACGCGCCAGACGAGGATTGGCTGGGATATCTGTCCAAACTACCAATGATTGGCAAAATCTTCGCAAAGCTCGGCAGAGCCTTTGGCAAAGGTAACTCAGACACACGCCGGTAGCGTCCAGCCGTTGGTGAGATTTTGCCTGTGTACATCAGCAAGACACCTCAGTTCGCTGCTTCGCAGTGGGGCATCGCCTTTTGGACGCAAAGAGCTGCCGGTCCGCTGTCGGCCCGCTGTAGACAGACAGCAAGGCGCCGCACGTCGGCCGTCGGGTGGCACCAAACCGTTCCCAACAGCTGCCACACGTTCGTGCGGCAAACATCGCCAGTGAATGGCGCTGCTAAACAGAATCCCCTTGCCTTTGACGTCGAACCTGCTCTTCGCGAGCTTGCCTTTCGGCCTCCCGGTCTGCGGCGTCGTACGTCTCTACGCGCATGCGTTGAAACCCGGTGAAGCCCTGCAGTGCATCCACGATGTCCTTGAGGCGCCGAGCCACGTCGTCGATGCTGTAGATACGCCAGTGAGAGTGGCCTTCGACACTTTCCACGCGCAATGCATCCTCGAAGGAGAATGGTCGGCCGTCGATGCCCGCGAATCGTATCGACATCCTGAACTCGGCGGGAACATTTTCGCGAAAGAGGTCCGGTCCTATGCCGAGATCGAACTTCAACACCTCATGAGGCCGCATGAACGATAAATCGCGCAGGATTTTTGAGTCCTGTAGGTCGAATCTTTCTGGCCATTCTGTTGTCTTCTTGATTGAGGCAGAGACTTCAGTCGCAGCTGCCCCGGAAAGATTGGCCACGTGCAGCTGCACGATGTTCGAGTGCACCTCGTTGACCCGTAGGTAAGCGACGACGCGCGGTCGGTTTGCAGATAGCCGTGACTGCTTGGTCTCGCCGAGCAGCTGGTAAGTAACCCAGGCGTAAAATGCGGTCACCATCAGCAGTGCAACAGTCGCAAGACCGGTGACTGCTCCAGCATTCTGATTCAGTGCTTCAATCAAGATGCCGCTCCGTCATTACTTTTGTGGTCAAAGGAGATGACTAGGTCAGTGTCGACTAAGCAGCTACTATACCGAAGCTAGGTCATGTTGTCTTGGCAGTTGCTGCCGAGCAGCTAAGCGCCTACTTTCTGCAATCTAGGGCGCGTTCAGCGTTAACTGAAAGCTGACGTTGCCGGCGGATGTCCGGAAAGTCGCATTCGCGCGGTTGGCGTCCACTATGTGAGGGCCTCCTGTGGGGTGTGTCAACATTTGTTCTGGCGTTGGCGTTGATGTAGGTCCACGAGTTGCATAGCATCTAAACCACAAGTCATGAACCGGCCGCGAATGAAATCGGATCAGTTTCTGTACCATTACTGTTCCAGCCCGACCGCCTTTGCGATCCTGCAGTCTCGGGCATTTCGCTTGTCGGCGTTGTCAGCGGCCAACGATACGCTGGAAGGACGCGTCCTGGGCAAAGTCTTCTCTGAGATGCTCTCCTCCACCACGCTCGCGAAAGGGGTGGTGGATGTTGCATCGGTGATTGCAGAAGGTTTCCCGGACTCCACAGAAGGATTCGCATTGTGTCTTTCCGAGGATGGCGACCTGCTCAGCCAATGGCGGGCATACGCTCGTGATGGCACGGGGGTATCGATCGGTTTCGCTACCGACGATCTGACTGCGGATTATGGAGCCGTCAATTTCGGGGCCCAGTACTTCGAGCTGACGAAGGTGGAGTATGGCGAAGAAGGTCTCCGCGAAAGCCTGCTCCCTGTTGTGGAAGCCGTTCAGGAATCGTTCTCTGAATACGGCGAGTTCGTCACCCTGAGCGAAGGCATCACGAAGGAACGCGCTTTGGCCGCTTTAGCGGATCGCGATGGCAACGTTCAGGGCCTGTTCAGGGGGCGGGAGAACAGCGCGGAACTTGTGTCGCAATTGATAGCGCTTCTTACGCCCCTGCACTTCCGTATCTACTCAACCAAGCCTCGGTCCTTTCATGAGGAAAGGGAATGGCGTCTCTTGCGCTATCGCCATCGCGTCCCGCTCACCGACGTGGAGTATTTCGCTGACGATTTCTCAGTCCGTCCGTACATTTCTTGCCTGATCGCTGATCCTGCGAAGAATGCCGTTCGAGAGGTCGTACTGGGACCGAAGCACAGGTCGAACATTAACTGGATGCGCGCCTTCTTGGCATCGGCAGACCTCTCTCATGTGCATGTCCGCCGATCCACAATCGCAAGCTATCGCTAGCCGATGGTTGAGCCGAGTGTGGGCGCCGCTCAGGCCCGTGCCATCGGATTGATCGCATGCCGGACGGTCGAGGCCGGTAGGCCCTCACGAGTGCTTGTCACCAGGATGGACGCAAGGATTTAGAAGGCTCTAGCAGGCCCTTGGACAGCCGACGGATAGCTCTTCTTCCTGACGGTGCATCCGGGATGTAAGGAGAACTCATACAACTATCCCCAGCCACCTCCGGTTGACGTCGAATCTCAGGAAAAGCTCTGCTTCTGGCTTGAATAGGAACTCCACCCATTTTCGCCTTGTATCGAAGACGTTTGCTCCATCACCGCCATTCTTGACGATGAATTTTGCAAACTTCCCCGACATATCAAAAATCAGAGACACTTCATCATTCGCGCGAACAACAAACCCTTCTTGGTTTAGCTTCGTGTCATATACGAACGGACCGCCATAGTACCGATTCCGTCTTGGGTCGATCATCATGTTTCTACGAGGATCGATCGACATATTCCGGTTTGGATCGATCATCATGTTCCGATTTGGATCGATCATCATGTTCCGGTTGGGGTCGATCATCATGTTCCGGTTGGGGTCGATCATCATGTTCCGGTTGGGGTCGATCATCATGTTCCGGTTTGGATCGATCATCATGTTCCGGCGGGGATCGATCGACATGTTCCTATTGGGGTCGAGCATCATGTTTCGTCTTGGATCATTGGTGGTGGGAAAGGTGGTCGCTCGGCCTGACTCGGATTCCTCGGACGAAAGGTCGAGCAGGAGAAGGTATTCCCCTTGCTGGTCGCTTTCGAGGCTCGTGAAAACCGTATACTCGCCCACCTCGAAGGTTATAAATCGCTCGCTTAGGGTGCGAACACTGACGCTATCAGATCCAACAAGAACGTCCGATTTTTCCTTCGTCTCGATGAGCTCTATTGCAGCTCCGAGTTCCCGAAGCCCACTAGCGGAAACTTGGGTAAGTTTCGTGGTAAACTCGGGGGTTACGACAAACCTCACTTCATGATCCTCTCGAATTCTTCCATAGCGCTCGTGAGCTCGCCTACGTTCCCGCTACGAATGAGCTCTCTATACCTGTCGGCAGCCTCAGGGAGACACTTACTCCTCATATACGCGCGACAATAATCATCACTCAAAAACATCTCAATTTTGCGATCATGGATGTAAAGAGCGCGGTGATAGAGGAACGTAATTGCCGCCAAGAACAGAAGACCATAGAAGCTCTTGGATTGGTAAAATTGTGACCAGAGAAAGTCTCCTACAGAGGAGATTTCCGCTACAAATGTTCCTGATAAAACTCCGGCGGCGATAGGAACTACTACTCCGAAGAGCGTCTTCCAGCCGGGAGATTCTAATATCTTTTCGAGCGTCTTGGAGCTCAAACAGTTTCCTCGGTCCACCTACGCAATCCGCAGACGGCATCCAAACCTGTATATTGTCAACGGGCGCTTTGACAGAAGTGCCGAAAACAAACGATCGCTCGAACGAGCGCGGAGCTTTCCCGAACCAAGACTGGCCCGCTAGCGCATTCGAATGTCCACTATCACTTCCGGGAAGCCGTCAACGGACCGTCTGCTGTCGGCCTAGCTGCCGACTAGTCCCCTTTCGCTTCCCTTCCGGCCAATGGTGCCCGAAGGAGAAGCACGATGGGACATTTTCCAGCACGATCCTGCGATGCCGGAGCGCAAAGCTTGGAATGCTAGCCGGAACGGCGCTCGCGCGATCGAGCGCTCTTTTTCGTCATCCAACGCATCTCTTCGCAACGAACCTCAGGTTCAGGTCCCACAACAGGTTCAGGTCCCACAAAAGGTCTTATAGACGCGGCCATCGCGCGGTGGTGGCTCGGCATAGCTCGCGAAGCCTGG